>CALJUK010000597.1 GCA_937975745.1 uncultured Planctomycetaceae bacterium
TTCCCCGTCTGGCTCAGGGTGAAATCGAACTGTTCGAAGTGTTATGGCAGACCGGCGGGGCTTCGTTGGCCGAAGTGCACCAGACGCTGGAACGGAAGGTCGGCTATACGACGGTGCAGACGCGGCTGAATCGGCTGGTCGAGAAGAAGCTGGTCCGCCGCAGCCGTGAGCGACCGGCGCGGTATGAGGCCGCGGTCTCCCGCGATGCGGTCATCGCGACGGACCTGGGGCTGCTGTCGTCGCGCGTCAGTGAGGGGCGGGTCGTGCCGCTGGTGGCGCACCTGATCCAGGACCGGGATCTGGAGCCGGATGAGATCGAGGAACTCAAGCAGTTGATCCGTCAGGCGGAAGAGAGAAATCGCAACCGCTGAACGGGAGGGCGCTCCGATGCAATGGAACTCCGATGTGGGGCTGTGGGCGCTGGGACGCACGACGTTGATGGTGGCGGTTTCGGCGGTGCTGGTCGCCTTGTTGCTGCGGGTGTTGCGGGTGCGGTCGACGGCGCTGCGGCGCGCCGCATGGTGCATCGTGCCGCTGCAGGGCTGGCTGGCCGTGCAGATCCCGATTGTGCTGGAGCGAGAGTTTGTTTCGCCGGCAGCGCGGGCAACTGTCGCGGAGGTCGCGAACGATGCCTCGCCGGCGCCTTTTCCGGTTTAGGGTGCTTTCACAGTAGCGGAACAGGATGTCGCTCAACAGACCGTTGTGGAGGGCAATGAGCATGGCGCCGTTGCACCGCCGATGGTTGCCCGGACTGCTCGCGAAACGGCAAGCCGGCCGATTCGATGGACTGGACTTTTGTTGCTGGTCTGGTTGGTGGGAGCCCTTGTGACCCTCGTACTCGGCGCCTCTCGGTATTTCGCTTTCCTGAGGCTGCTGCGTTTGACGGATCCTGCGACAGTCGAATGGCAGGACGAACTGAGGGAGGCGCAGGGGGCGATGGGAATCAAGAAACCGGTCGAACTGCGAGTCTCGCAGGATGCCGGTCCGTGTCTGGTCCGCCGGCTGAATGGATCGTGCGTCGTGGTGCCGCGCGGGTTATGGGGTGATCTCGACCGGAGCCAGCGCAGGGCGATTCTGCGGCATGAGTTAGCGCATCACGTTCGCGGCGACTTGTGGAAGTCGATCGCGATGCGGTTGCTGTCGCTGCCGCAGTGGTTCAATCCGGCGGCGTGGTGGGCGGTGCGGCGGTTCGATGAGTGCGCGGAGTGGGCCTGCGATGAATTGGCCGCCGGCGACGGCGAGGGGGCGACGGAATACTCGAAGCTGCTATTGGCACTGGGAACGGCCCCGGGTGGGCGGGCCGCGTATCTCCCGGCCGCACATCGAGGGTGCGTGTCGACCCGCGTGCGCCGACTCGTCGCGGAACGGCGTTGCGACGGCCGGACGGCGCGAGTGCTGGTGCCGCTGGTGGTGGTCGCGCTGATCGCGGTGGCCGTGTTGCGGATCGACGTCGTCGCGCAACCGGTCTCCTCGACCGGCAACGATGCACCGGCGGCATTGCCGGTTGGCGATTTCTCACCCATGCCGTGGCATCCGGAAGAACTTCTGGCCGTCCTGGGGGACGAACGCGGGCAGACGTGGGGCTATCCGGGCGGGCTGGTCGTCACCGCAGGCGGCAGCCGAGTGATATTGGCGACGCGCAATGGAACTCTCCTCGTTTACGACGCGCATTCCATGGCGATGATTTCAACTTTCGGTGAGGGGCGTGCCAGCGCCCGGCATCTGCAACTCGCCGGCGACGGCGAACGCTTGATCGTCGGCTACGACGATCAGGCCGTCGAGTTGTGGGACATCACTCGGGAACGGCCCGTGCTGGTTCAGACCGTCCATCTACCGGTCGATGATCCGGAGGCAGTTGTTGTGAACTTTGGCTCATCGCGAAATGCGGATCGGTTCGTCGGGTCGACAGGCCGACTCGTCTCGGTCTGGGAACTGCGTCGGGGGCGTCTTAAGCAGATTCACAGCGTCGACATCGGTGAAGAGACAGCGTTTGCCTGTCTCCTGTCTGCCGACGGCGAATGGTTGCTGACGAAATCGCAGCGAGTATTGAAAGAGCCGGAACCAGTCTCGCCGGATCGACTGGTTGAGGTCAACGGGAAGTCGTACGTCCGCAGCGACTGCACGCTTCGCGTCTGGGACGTCAGCGGGTCGAATGCGAAGGAAACCGACCGAGTCGTCACCACGAACGTTTACGTCCCGCGGTTCAGTCCCGACGGCAGCGCCGTTTTCGCGACACCTGACTTCACAGAGCCTGATCGCGGCCTCAGACAGTGGAACTTCGTCGACGGCAAGCTGCAAGAAGCTGAGGATCTCGCTGTCAAATTAGGATCGTACAGCGAGATGGCATTCAGCCCGGACGGTAGGCTGCTGGCCGGCCGTCTGAAGGATTGCTACGGGCAGGACTCCGTCATGGACATCGGGCAGAAGCCGTGGCGCGAGACGGCAACATTGCCCATCGACGGGAACCATCTTGCTTCCATTGCGTTCACTCCGGGGGGAGAAGCAATCGTGATGTGCGTCGATTTCAGCCTGCAACGCTGGAATCGCAGCGACAGCGGGGACTTTGATCGGGTCACTCCCGAACCGATCGAATCGAGGGGCATCGCGGACATTCTGTTCAGCCGGGACGGCGGCAGACTGATTTCCTGCGGGAGCAACTCAGTCCGCGAATGGAACCTCCTGCAACCCGGCTCGCACCAACCGATCGTGACCGATCTGGATAAGACGGGATACGGAACGATGGCGTGGGTGCCCGGACGCGACGCGTTCATCTCACAAACCTCAACCGACCAGCAGCGAATTCAGCTTTGGGAGCGGACCGACGGCAGATTTCGGGAAGAATGGAGCATCGATCTTGGCAGTGACTTGCAGGAGTCCGCCTGGTGTCACGCCATCGATCCCCGCGGCCGATTGATGGCGGTGGGGCACCACGACGCGACGATTAGCTTCTGGGACGTGGAGGGAGATTCTCCCGTCAAGACTGCCGAACTGGAGCGGGCGCATGGCGGTTATGTCCGTGACATCGAGTTCTCACCGGACGGAACGATGCTGGCGTCAGTCGGGTACGACGGCGCCGTCAAGTTGTGGGATCCATCGACCGACCCGCCGTCGGAGGCGAACTGGGCCAACACGAGGAAACCGTGCACAGCGTCGCGTTCTCGCCCGATTCCCGCTGGCTGGCGTCGGGTGATGACGCCGGAGTCATCCGCCTCTGGAACCTGCAATCGAAGGATCTCTCCGGGCCGACGATCCGCCATCCCGACGACGTCGCGGCACCCGGTTCAGCCTACATTCGCCGTTCGATCTATGACCTGGAATTCTCATCCGACAACCGCCGGCTGCTTTCCGCCGACAACGTAGGCAGTGTCGTGGTGTGGTCAGTCCGTTCGG
>CALJUK010000598.1 GCA_937975745.1 uncultured Planctomycetaceae bacterium
TCTCGCCGGAGGGGGGCGGCGGCTGCAGTTGCGGGTCGTGGATGGAGATGTCGGTTGGCTTCATGCCGCGAACGGATTGACGCGATCGTCAAGCAACGGCACGACCAGCCCTGATGTTCAGTCCTGACGGCGTAGAAACGATGCCATACTGCCCCTGCCAATCCTTCGATGAAACATAGTTCATCGACCTTTCTCGTGTTGCGAACGTGCCATTTCTTTGGGCATTCGGTTCACGGGCAGTTCGGCTGCCATTTTGGCTGCATTGTTCAAAAACGCCGTGTTTCGGGGCGACCGTTCGTACGGGCGGGGTGTGTGCACTCTCTGTACTCTGTCTCGTGTGCCCGTACTCTCAGCAGTGTGCCTGTGGCGCGGGCAGTCTGTTTTCGGTGTTTGCTCTGCATTGGGCTCGCTACATGAGTGGGTGCGGGTGCGCGCGGGCGAGGCAGCTGAATGAGTCAGAGTGTGAACGAGTGCAGACGTGTGTCTGGGGTCAGGCTGCCCGTATTGGCAAACAGTTTGTCTTGTCGTCGGTCGAACAGACCGAGGACTCTTCTGGCCATGTGGCCGAAGCGTATCCAAACCAGCCACATGCGTACAAAGGAAGACTTCGCGAGAAAAGTCAGTGACAGAGCTCATCTTGACTCCCAACGGTCCCGCTCATCCCACCATTTTGCTTCGCGGTCGTAGCTCTGGGCTACGGAGTCCAGAATCTCTGCGACGAAGACTGAGTCAAACAGAATTCGATCTGCCTTGGCTCGAAAATCGTCCGCAAGCGCTCTTTCCTGGTCACTACCGCTTGCTCGGAAGGCTGCCCCCCTCAGGTTCTTGATCCCACAGTACATCCCAGATCTGAGCGAGTCCGAGGCAATCTCGCCAGCAACGCGGCGCACCGCCGTGCACGGCCACTTGCCATCGGAATCCTTCGCTTTGCACCGCGCGAAGAGCTGCCCAATATGACTATCGCAGACTTCCAGTCGCCCAGACGCATCAGCGATCCGTCGAGCGTCGTTGCACCATTCTCTCAGTTGGCCTTCATCTACCGAATCATCTTCATTTGTGCCCGGTAGGAGACTCCAATCATGGAGAAGACGGTACGCGTGCTTCGCCATGTAACGCTGATGGTCCGTCGACTCCTGTTCTTCCACTTCCTCTGCCTCGGACTCTCGAGAAGGGTAGCCGCAACTTAGGACTTCATTGAAGAACTGTGGCGAGTTCGACAAATACCTGTGCAAAGTCCGTGGTGAATGACCGGAATGGCCGTCCAGCAGGTGAATAAAGTGCCACTCGATCCGCATTAGACGATCGGGATCGATATCGTCACGTCGCTGCAGCTCCTCGATGACACTTTGAATGTCATGAGCATTCAGCCGCCGGAATTGGTCGTGTGAGTGTGCGGCTGACAGCTCCAGCAGCGCATCAAATTGTTTCATGAGCGTCTCCGGTGACAGCTTGCGCTTCTGATGCAGCGCCATCGAAACCAGGTTCAATGTGTCAGCGGGCCGCTTGTGCTCGATCAGCTTCCGAACGGCAGTCTCCACATCTTCTGACTCAAGCTGAGGATTAGACGCACGACAGGTGGTCCAGTATGTACGTGACACGTCATCACCAGCCGACTCTGCCCGATCCCACACCGCCCGAGAAAACCGAAGCGATCGCAGGAAGTTGGCTTTCTGCGTCGTCGTCTCACATCTGCTGAGGTTGTCATCCACCCACTGCCATCCATCCGTGTGCTGCCGCGCCCAAATAAAGCCAAACGCGAGGTCCAATTTCCTTGGCTCTCCCTCCAGGTAGACCGGCAGGACGTCGGCGACATACTTGTCCTCTGTCGCTTTCGCCAATGCGGAACCGACGACGTGTGGCGCACTTGCCTCTTCCAGCAGTGCTTCAACACCATCAAAACCTTGTTGCTCCAGGATCTCCTGCAGTGCTTCCATGCGGGCCGTTTCCAGAGCCGCTTCGTTGTCCGAATGATCGCCGCCGCGTTGAAAGAACCGATCCGGCCAATCTGCGAATAGCCAGGCGTGACGAAACACGGGGTCGCACGGCTTCAGCCGAGTAAGGACACCCTCAAGGCGATCCACGATTCCTGACGGGAGCGCCCAGTGTGAACTCGCAAAGTACCGATGTCGATTGATCTGCTCTGACAATTTATCCGACAAGATCCGCCGATTGGTGTCGGATATGTCAGTGTCACACAATGATTCGAGCCCATCGAGCAACTGTTCGTGAACTATGTACGGGAACCGCCCAATGTTCTCAAAGATTTGCTTCCACCGTTCGACATTGACTCCTGCTTCGGTGACAACTCGTTCAGCAGTTGCAGTCATGAATGCGAGGGACTCTGCAGTTGTTGCTCCCTCTACCCACTCATTCGCCCAGTTTCTCCAATACGGGCGGTGCGTTGGATGCGATACGCCGCCGGCAGAGTCAGGCAGAAGGTTGATGAGAATTGGCCACACTGCATTGCGATCGGTCTGGATTAGCAGGTCGAGCACCTGAATTCGCTCCTCGACGGTCGCGGTAGTCTGAGGCAGCCAATGCAATAAGATTTCACACAGTGTGGAAGAGGGCCGATTACCCCATTTTCCCTCGGGAGCATCTCGCGATGCCAACACGAGCAATGACTGCGCAACTTCAGGCAGCAGTGATTTCGGCCACGCGAGAGTTTCCAACGCCCAGAGAAGTCCTGCATGGTTGCATCGCCCAAACAGTGAATCCTCCTCCTCATGCAAGAGTGTGACAAGTTCCGGTTCCGTCTTGCTGAGGTCGGATCGGACGGAGTTTAGAAAGCTGCGAGGACTTGCCTCGGCGAGCAATGGCAATCGCGACGCAATGGATGCCCAGCGATGCCAGGTACACGTGGGCGAGAGGACCGACGACACAATACGATCGACGCTTGAAGTGACATCAATCGATGCCGCCGCCTGCAGCTTGGATCCGAAAGCACCCAAGAATGCGAGCGTCTCAGCGACGTGTCTCTTGATTGTCTCCGAGTACTTTGGGGCGTGGCCCGAGATGTTCGCGTAGAGCCGTTGATTTTCGGGAAGCTGATATCGTGGATCGTCGTCCGCCAGAATGTCGACCGCCAGCGTTTCAAATTTACCAAGCGCGGTGGGCGTGACCCGATCCTGGAATAGAGACCATGCATGATCCTTCGAGATCAACCGCCAGTTTCCGGCGGCGTGAAGCAACAATGGTTCTCGACCACTGGCCATCAATTGCAATTCGGCTTCGCACTCAGCAAACGGACGCCCCGCGATTTGAGCGAAGGCGTCATGATCGGCCGAATTGTCCGACCAACCGCCCAGGAGAAGGCAAGCAGCCAGGACCTCCGACGAGACTCCTTGTGACCAGTCCGGCAGTTCCACGCGTGACGGCGCGAGTCTGTGCTTCAGAATTGCGAGACTTCCACCGGCGGACCGAGCAAGCTGTTCTGCTTGCACCGGTGCGTAGCCGCACTCCTCCAGCGCCTGCTTCAACTCAAACTCACTGGCTCGTTCTAGTTCGATGGTCCGATCAGTGTTGGGAAATGTCGGCTCCGTGGAGACAAGGACATGGTGACCATTGCCGACAGCTCTCATGATTTCCTGAGCTGGCAGACAGATAGATGGCTCGACGACGAGTATAGATGGGGTCGTTCCATCGCGAAGCGCCGACCACGCATCGTAGGAACTGACTATGACTGTGCGAGATTCGATCCTCTCACGATCCTCGTCCTGCATCGCCGCAACCGCCGCGCAGAAGAAGTCAGCAATTTCGGCGGGCGACCGACATTCGATCAGCAATTGGGCGGATTGACCATTGAGCCACTCTTCGATCCTCGACACGCTCCTGTCGCGGCCGGCAAGATACACTTTCGGGACAAGAGGGCGTGAACTGAATCGAGAGATGACCTCCCATCGCTCGGAAATGTCGTCGACCCCGGATGGACGCGTTCCAATCTGCCTCCCGAACCAGACAATGAAACCAAATGGTGCTGTCTCCGCCCATTGTTCGATGTCATCGGCGTCGAGAGCACGAACGTCTTTCCACTCCCCCAGCTTTCGCTTCTCGTCAGCCCAGCCCTTTTTCTCGCGCCAATGCCGCGCTGTTAGGCTGACGTAGGTCGACTTCTGCCGTATTTCTGCTGGTGTGTTCTTCGTCCGAATGTCGAAGTCACTGTTGGCCTTACGTCCAACTTGTGATTCGACGCTCAATTCCCAGACGGAATCTCCATCCGGTACCCAGGCATTCCCTTTGCGACAACTTACCTCCCCGTCAAACCCCGGACGTTGGACGGACTCGTACGCGGGAAAGTCGATCTTCTGTACATCACGTGGATCGAGAGTCGCCCACGCCAAGCGACGGATCACGTGAGGAAGCATCGAGCGTGCAATCGTGGCTTCTGCCCACGCCCGAATTCTATGAGCATTTACGAACAAGCTCATCTAATGACTCCAGGCACAGCGAAGTGCCGCGCATGCATCGCGAACGGCCCTATTGATCCCAACACACGGACAGACAGCATAACGAATTATAGCAGGGCCTCGGCTCATCGATGTACGCTCGTCGATCCGACGCTCTGACGCTGGCTGAATGCGGGTGAATAACGTGTTGAGGAATGACAAGTGACCCAGTAGGTGAGTCGGACCGTGGCCCACCAGCCGCCGCGCAACCCGGTTACAACGTCGGCTCCCTGTCACCCTGCAACTCTGCCATTTCCCCGCGATGCGCGCAACCGCCTCCCATTCAGATAGACCAGCTCGATGCCCGATAGGAGCGCAATTCAATTAATTAACCTCGCGCCTACTAACCTTGTTGCCGCGTGAACCCTCAACAACTCAATTCAATTAATTAAATGGGACAGAGTACGGACAGTGTACACCCCGATTCCGTACGAACGCTCGCCCGTCGAGGCCTGCGGCGCGCAACCAAACAATGCTCGGGTAATACGGAATGGCGGACCGGGAACAGGACGATTCGGCTAGCGGGTCTTGGGGGGAGCGGGCGTCCACCAGTTGTTGAGGAGGTCTTGCAGGCGGACGACGTCGTCGCTGAGGGCGGGGGAATTGGCCAGGTTCGTGGATTCGAAGGGGTCGGCCGTGACGTTGTACAGCGCGACTGAATCGAGGTAGTCGCCCCAGGGTTTCTCGTGGGGCGCCTGCACATGAGGGACGATCAGCTTCAAGTCT
>CALJUK010000599.1 GCA_937975745.1 uncultured Planctomycetaceae bacterium
ACTCGCGTTCCGCCTTCAAGACAGCGTTCCCGAGCTGACCGATCTGTCGCAGGAACCGAAGCACATCTTCGATTTGTACGGCGAAGACGCTGCAAAGCCCGGCTCGTTCGCCAACACGGTTCTGATGACGCGCAGGCTGGCCGAACGTGGTGTCCGGTTCATCCAGGTGTATCACAACAACTGGGATCACCACTCGAACGTCGGCGGCCGGATGCCCAGCCAATGCAAAGACGTTGACCAGCCCTGTTATGCCCTTCTGGAAGACCTGAAACAGCGGGGAATGCTGGACGAAACGCTCATCATCTGGGGTGGCGAGTTCGGCCGCACGGTCTACACCCAGGGGAAACTCTCGCGCGAGAATTACGGCCGGGACCATCATCCACGATGCTTTACCATGTGGATGGCGGGCGGCGGCGTGAAGGGGGGGACCATCTACGGCGAGACGGACGACTTCAGCTATAACGTCGTGAAGGATCCGATTCATATCCGTGATTTTCACGCGACGATTCTGCACTTGCTCGGCTTTGACCACGAGCGGTTCTCGGTCAAGTTCCAGGGCCTCGATCAACGCCTGACGGGTGTTGTTCCCGCGCACGTAATCCAGGACCTACTGGCCTGACGGAGTAAGTGACAGCACGCACTGATGGATAAAGTGCGTGATGGAGAAAGTCGTGCGCCCGCCGCGGGAACTCGTCATGCTTCATGAGCCGAGTGGAGTCTCGGACCACGACGAGAATTCTCATGGCGATCGACAAGTGCGAGTCGGAACTGGCCGGCCAACTCGGTTCGCAATCCATAAGTCCGGCGACTGGCGAGTGGAAACACTTTTCGATAAATTCGGCTGGCATGAAGACTGTCGTGCTGGCCAGCCGCAACGCCAAAAAGAGTGCGGAAATCGACGAACTGCTTTCGCCCTACGGCATTCATGTCGTCAGTGTGCAGGATTTCGGCAACGTACCCGAAGTTGTCGAAGATGGGACAACATTTGCCGAGAACGCGCAGAAGAAAGCCTGTCAGACCGCCCGGCATGTCGGGCATTGGACGATCGGCGAAGACAGTGGGCTGTGCGTCGACGCGCTCGGGTCTGCCCCTGGTGTCTATTCCGCCCGTTACAGCGGTGAAAACGCTGACGACGAGCAGAACAACGACAAACTGCTGGAAGCGTTGGCCGATGTTCCGGACGATCGCCGACAGGCGGGCTACGTCTGTCATGTGGCTGTGTCCGATCCGGCGGGCGATGTGCGGCTGGAGGTCGAAGCCGGCTGCCGGGGACGCATTCTGCGCGAGCGGCGAGGAACCCATGGCTTCGGTTACGACCCACTGTTTCTCATTCCCGAACTGCATCGCACGTTTGGCGAATTGGGGCCGGTCGTCAAACGTCACATCAGCCATCGAGCTCGGGCGTTCGAGCAGTTAATCCCGCGATTGGTGCAACTGCTTCGTTCGGACGAATCCTAAGCAGCGGGCACAGCCACGTTCCGTATAGTGAGTCACGCCGGCTATTTCTCGGCGCGGTTCGAAAACCTCTGTGGGCTTCGTCTTCGTCCTCTGAATGTTGGCCGAAGACTCGCCACCAACCGGCTTTGGAACGGGTTCTGGAGGACTTCCGCGGAGGTCAGAAGCTGGCGATCATGGGAACAGCATGTTCTCAACGAGTGGAAACGTATGCTGTGGAGAAACGCGAGGCAAGGAGCATCAGGATGCCCGAGAGGCTGAAGGGTCGGAAGGCGGTTATCACGGGTGGTAGTGACGGCATTGGTTTCGCGATCGCCACCGCTTTCGCCCAGGAGGGAGCCGACCTCTGGCTTGTCGCGAGAAATGCCGACAAGCTGCACACCGCTGTCGAAGCTCTGAAGTCGCACGGTACGGAGGTGTCATTCACCATCGCCGACTTGACCGGTCCCGACTCCGCGGGGCAGGTTGCCGACGAAGTGGCCCGGAGTTGGTCAAGCCTGGATGTGCTGGTCAACAACGCGGGGATGGCTCGGTTTACGGGTTTGTCGGAGGTTTCGGCCGACGAACTGCACGATCAGGTGCAGCTGAACCTGCTGACGCCGTTCCTGCTGACACAGCAATTCCTTCCGCTGCTGACCGCGGTGCAGGGAAGCGTGCTCAACATTTCATCGACGTCCGCGCACCGCTTGATCCCGGGTCGGCCAGCATCGGTGTACGCGATGACAAAGGGAGGTGTGAATTCTCTCACGAAGGCGCTGGCCCTAGAATTGGGCCCGCAGGGAGTCCGTGTGAATGCCATTGCGCCGGGCACGGTCAACACCTCCCTGACACAGCGGATGATTGCCGCCTTCTCTGATGAACGCAGGACCGAATACGACGCGTTTGTCCGTCAGTCGTTTGCAATGGGCCGACTGGGCGAACCGGCGGAAATCGCGGCTTTGGCGGTGCACCTGGCATCGAGCGAAGCGGCGTGGACGACCGGATCAGTCTTCATTGTGGACGGCGGGCTGAGTACGAATTGAGGGGAGCGGGAACTCGGCCAGCGAATCTGATCAGCCTCGGCGAGACTGTCAGGCGAAGAGATCCTGTACGACCTTGCCTCCTTCGGGACCGGTGAGGCGATGCTCTCTGCCAGCGTGCCAGTATTTGAGGTCGTTGGCAGGGAGGCCTAGCAGGTGCAGCATTGTGGCGTGCAGATCGCGGAAGTGGACCTTTCCGTCGACGGCTCGCGAACCTGTGTCGTTGGTCTTGCCGTGCACATAACCGGCTTTGACGCCGCCGCCTGCCAGCCAGAATGTGAAGCCGTTGGAGTTGTGGCCAGTCTCGTTCTTACCGTCTTCGGGTGTGAGACCCGGTCGGCCGAATTCGCCACCCCAGACGACCAGTGTCTCGTCGAGCAGGCCGCGCAGATACAGATCGTCCAGCAAGGCCGCAATCGGAGCGTCGGTGACGTCGCAGTTGGCCTGCAGATCGCGGCGGTGATTCTTGTGCTGGTCCCAACTTCCGTGGTTCACTTCAACAAAGCGAACGCCCGCTTCGATGAAGCGTCTGGCGAGCAGGCACTGACGTCCGAAGTCAGACATGCGGCAGGTGCCGACCGACTCTTTCTGTTGTCCGACGCGATACCGTTCGAGAGTCTCTTTGGTTTCGGACCTGAGATCGAGCAGTTCGGGCGCCTCGGCCTGCATCCGGAAGCCGAGTTCCATCGACTCGATGACGCTTTCCAGCCGTTGATCGCCTGTCCGGTTGACGAGGTGTCTGCGGTTCATCGCCTGGACGAAGTCCAACTGTGTGCGTTTGGCCTCAAGCGGAAGAGACCCGCCCGTGATGTTGTTGATTGTCGCCTGGCTCATGTCTTCGCCGTTCACACCGATCGGCGTGCCGTTGTAAATCGACGGCAGAAACGCGCTGGAGTAGACCGAACTTTTGTTTGTGTTCAGGCTGATAAAGCCGGGCAGGTTCTGGTTGTCGGTTCCCAATCCGTAGTTGATCCACGAGCCAAGACTGGGCCGTTCGCGCAGTCGCTCGCCCGTGTGAAGTTGCAGAAACGACTGAGCGTGAATCCCCGTATCGGCGTACATACCGTTGATGACGCACAGTCTGTCGGCATGGCGCGAGATCTGGGGCAGCAGTTCCGAAATCCACAGGCCGCTTTCGCCGTGTTGCTGGAACTTGAAGACCGAGCCGGGATGTGGCTTCTTGCCGACCTGGGGCTTGTAGTCGAACGTATCGAGCTGGGCCGGGCCGCCACTCATACAGAGGAAGATGATGCGCTTGGCCCGCGCGGCGTGAACTGGCGGACGAGGCGTCAGATCGTTGGAGACGGCGGCGTTGCCGGTCGCGGCGAACGTCTGCTGGTTGCAGAGTGCCTGTAATGCCAGGTAGCCGAAACCGCAGGAAGCCGATTGCAACATCTGGCGTCGAGAGTAATTCTTCATAACGTGTCTCAGTAAGTCGGGCGGGCCTTCTTAGTTCGATTCAATCGACATAGCGAAATTCACTGGTCAGCAGCAGCGCCTGGCAGAAACTGCTCCAGGCTTCTTCTTCGGATTCCAACTGGGATTTCATGAGCTGCGTCAGTTCGAGTGACTGTTGCAACTCGCTGTCGTCCGGATTGCGACCGAGTGCCCGCTGAAAAGCCAGCCCGACCCGGGCGGTCGCATCAGTTTCCTCAGTCGTTACAACACCTGCCAGACTACGGGCCTGTTCAATTACAAACGGACTGTTGTAGAGGTGCAAGGCCTGTCCCGGGAGCGTGTTGACCTCCCGCCGACCGGTGACGCTGGTGAAGTCCGGCAGGTCGAACGGAGCCAATTCGGGCGGAGGCGAACTGCGAAGGTAACAGAGATAGACGCTACGGTGATTGCTGGGCTGGTGCAAGTTGCCGGCCAGATTCACCAGAATGGGGCGATGCCGAATGATCGATCCGTCGGCCGGTTTCAGGTTCAGCTGACCACTGGCTTGCAGCATGCTGTCCCGGATCGCCTCGGCATCGAGTCGTCGTCGCTGATGTCGGGCATACAGCACATTTTCGCTGTCGGCCCGCAGGAGATCTTCGCTGGCGGAACTGCTGAGTTGATACGTCCGGCTGAGGACGATGCCGCGAATCAGACGTTTGACGGACCAGCCTTCCGAGACGAACCGCGTCGCCAGATGGTCGAGCAGTTCCGGATGTGTGGGCTTCGCGCCATACACACCGAAGTCGTCGGGTGTGCGGACAATTCCCTCACCAAACAGATGCTGCCAGACACGGTTAACCAAGACACGCGCCGTCAGCGGATGGCCCTTGGCAGTCAACCATTCGGCTAATTGCAGGCGGCCGCTGTGTGAGGTGTCGACCGGGTGCGCCTCAGCCAGCTTCTCGGAACAGGCCGACAGATAGCCGCGCGGAACGGCCTCGCCGAGTTTCTTCGATTCCCCTTTGATGTTGATTTTGCAGTCGGCTGGCTCTTTCCGATCGCGGACACCCATGGCGAGCGGTGTTCCGGCCGGCCACTTTGATTTGGGAACCGGCTTGGGTTGGCCCGTGTTGGATTCGATCACGAGGACCGTCTCGACAAAGTCTTCCGGTGGTGGGACGTGGGCCGCGGACTCGAGAACATGTAAATCGGTCGGAGGCGCGGTCAACTTCTCGTATGCGGCGACGCCCCATAGCGTCTCGGTACTGGTGAAGATACCGGCCAGTGCGTAGTAGTCGCGCGTCGGAATCGGATC
>CALJUK010000600.1 GCA_937975745.1 uncultured Planctomycetaceae bacterium
GTCGGTGACCGGTTCACGTTGGTCCCGGCTTCGACCGGTCGTTCGGCTTGCTGATTCAAGCGTTCGATTTCGAAATCGCTACCTGTTTCGCTGGCCCAGGTTTTCAGCGAGAGGACACCTGCCTCGGCCTCGATCTGGCGAGCCCGCGTCTCTCGCAAGTAGTCGCGGGTTGTCACCGAAGGGGCTTCAATCTGAATGCGGACCGACCGTCTCAGCTGGTTGAACGACAGCCCCTCCGAGCGAATCGCACCGCTGCGATAGGCCAGTTGCAGCACTTTCCATAAGACTTCGCGGAAGCGACTGCGGAAGAATCGCTGTTCAGCCTCGCACGCCTTGACGAAGGGGGACTCGGCCACGAGTGTCGAAGAGTACGAACCGTTGCTCGCGTCGCCGCTGATCATGTACTCGGGCATGCACCAGCGGCTTCCGATCATTCGCAGCACTGCCTGATGCACCTGGATGAAACTGCCCGCGTGGGCACTTCCCAACGGACCCGGCTTGTACTGCAATCCGTGACCGACATCGAGAACGGTGCCCGGCCCGTAATGGCTGCAATAGCCGGTCCCATATCCGCCCGGCGTCGCGATCCGGGCCCTGTAACCACGCGCGTTGGTCGACCGCACGGCCTCGACCACTTCGGGTGTTGCCCCCGGAACATGCTCGCGAATGAAGGCAATCGCCGACTGGACGGCGGCACCTTCACGAGCATTCCGGAGGAGCTTGTCGGCACCGTCCAGGTGCGGTTGCACCGGATAGAAATCCGACAAGCCCCGTTTGATGTTGCGATCGACATTCAGCTTGATGTGGACCGCCCGATCGACGGGCAGGTAGTCCCAGTCGGCTCCGTGCTGGCTCCAACCGATGTGGTAGCCAAGGACCTGCTGGACGTCATCTGCCGGGGTGTGAACGCCGAACGACCATGAGGTCGGAATGTCGATCCCCAGCCAATCGTCAAGTTCGCGCGGCTGATCGGGCTCGGTGACAAGTTCCGGTTCGATCAGTCGGACAGCGATGTTGTCGGTTGAATCGACGGTGAGCGACAGAAAGGCTTCGCCATCCCGGTGGCAGCGGAGGAAGACTTCCCGTTCAAGATCGCCGTTCCAGCCGTTGTGATCCAGAAAGTGGTCGACCGCTTCCTGCACGGACCGTGTGACGGTATCCGGAATGTCAGACTGCTCGACTACCTTGTAGCTGAACCCGGTTCCGACGCAGTAGTTCGTCAGATGCTGCATGGCCCCGACGGCAGCCGGAACACACGCCGCCAGGCGTCGCCCAGCAGATCGAATGCGGGCCAGCTCGGATTCGTCACTGGCAAACGGCTGACTGTCGAGTCCGAAACGACTGCCGCCCGCATTCCAGGCAGAAGCCCGTCGGCCGAATCCGACGGCATCGGTGAAGAAATCGATGGGGCTGACAAGACTCCCCCAGGACTCAGTCAGAGACGACTCCGCCACAGGACCCATCAGTTGCAAGCTCGACTTGAGCTGCGCGATCTGCGTTTCGAGCTCCAACGTCTCTTTGACGCGTCGCATCTCTGCCAGCTGTTCTGCAGTTGCCATACGGTCTCTCGTCGCTGTCCAGAAACAGTTGTCGGGAACTTTTCGAATTGGCCAGAACAGGTGTCCCGCCAGTCGAAGTCCCGAACTGATCGAACGCGAACGCGAGTTTGTCTACAGAATTGGTGGCTTTGTTTTCGAACAGCGTGACACAGGCTCGATCACTGGCGAGAGTTACCACGTCGGCCGATGACGCACGACACAATTCGGAATTCACAAGAACACACGCGCACAAAGCCCGGTGGCGTGTGGTCTCTCGCCACGGCTGCGCCTGCCGCGCGGAGTCTGTGCTGGGTTGGAGCGAGGAGGGCGTGTCGCAACGCATTGTGCGATCTGAGGCACGCTCAGAACAACCGGGCTGCGTATTCTGCGCTACAGTTGGTCGCGGATTTCCTGAAGTTCCTGACGCCGCTCGGCCGTCACCTCGGGATAGGCCATCTGCAAACTGCCAAAGACATGCCGAATCGTCTGCGAGATGATCAACCGGGCGTTGTGCTTGTCGTCGGCCGGCACGATATACCAGGGAGAGTTTTCGGTACTCGTCGCATTCAGGCAGTCTTCGTAGGCTTGCCTGTAGTCGTCCCAGAACTGTCTCTCGCGGACGTCTGCCAGGCTGAATTTCCAGTTCTTGTCCGGCTCATCAATCCGCGCGATAAACCGCTCCCGCTGTTCTTCCTTGGAGAGATGCAGAAAGAACTTGATGATCCGCGTGCCATTGCGATGCAGATGGGCCTCCAGGTCGAGAATCGACTGATAGCGGTCCTGCCAGATCGTCTTCATGTTGATCTGGTCCTCGGGCAGCCGCTGTGGACCCAGCAGCTCGGGATGGACACGCACCACAAGGACTTCTTCGTAGTAGGACCGATTGAAGATCCCGATGCGACCGCGCTCCGGCAGGCGGCGGGTCGTCCGCCAGAGGAAATCGTGATCGAGTTCCTCGGCGCTGGGCTGTTTGAACGAGAAGACCTGACAGCCCTGGGGATTGATGCCCGACATGACATGCCGGATGGCACCGTCTTTTCCTGCGGCGTCCATACCCTGGAAGATCAGCAGCAGGGCATGCCGATCGCTGGCGTAGTGCATCCGTTGCAGCGATTGGATTTCCTCGGTGTGCTGTTCGAGGATCTCCCGGTACTCCTTCTTGGAGTCGTAGAACGGTTTGACCTTGGTCGGCCGTTCGGACAATTTGACGTGGCTGTTGGGCCGTACTCGAAATTCTTCGGAGTGGAGGCTCATGTCATCCTTTCCCGGTTCGCCCGGTTGCGACTCGTCCAGTGTGGCCGACCTGTCTATAAGTTAACATGCTCTCCCCGAATGTCACCGGGATTTGACTTGTCCGACCGATGTCGGGTGAAGTCGGGTCAAACCGAATCCAGAGTCCGCGCACTTCGCGCATGAAAACAGCCGACCGAGTGCGCGACTCGACCGGCTGCTTGTGCGTCCTGTGCTTGTTGGCGGTCACTACGCGTGCCTCCACCTGCGCGAGGAGGCTTGGTCCGTGTTGTCTTAATCGCTATCATGGTCGAGTTGCCGGTAAAGTCGAGCTTGTTTCGGCGCTGAAACGTAATCACTGTACGCTGCATCAAGGCGTCGTCGATTCCATCGGCAAGCCGATGGAATCGACTTTACCGGAATCGGTACCGGGTAGTGTGGCAAAAGGCATGTGTCACAGGCGCGAAGGAGCTCGGCATTACATCCAGATTCCGGCTCCCACAATTCTGCCAGGCTTTGGTCGTTGGAAGGTACTCTTAGCGGTCGGTGTCGCCGTCCTGACGTGCCTGAGTAACGGCAGGGAGGCAGCCGACGTGCGTTACTCCATTAGAATTGGGCGACGGGGGTCAAGCGGTTTGTGCATGCGGTGCGCGGCCATGGGAATATTGATGGCCGTTGCCACTGGGGCCTGGATTTCACGTATCGCGAGGACGAGTCTTGGGGGCACGATCGACAGGAACGAGAGAACTTCACCAGGCTTAGCCGTTTCACGCATTCCTTGCTGAAGCAGCACCCGACCCGCGGCTGCGTCGTGATGGAACGCCGCTGTTGCCGCTGGAAGGACAAATTCCTGATGAACGTCCTCGCCGGACGATCGACTGAGTACGCGCTGGCCCTGCCGATAGTCGTTCAGTGAAGTTGTCGGCCACAGTTTCGTTCGGGAGCGCAAATGTTTCTGTGGTTATGGGCTATTCTGATTGCTGCGGGCCTCGCTCCCGGAGTGAACCGGGTTGTCGGTTCACGTGGCGGTTGGGGACTTGCGCTGGTTCCAGCTGGTGTATTCGCATGCCTGTTGAAGCAGTGGGCGTCGATTGTGAACCAGCAAGACGTGTCGGCTTATGTGGACTGGGTTCCGACACTCAATCTGGCCATGTCGCTGCGGCTGGATGGTCTGAGTCTGCTGTTCGGGCTGCTGGTCACCGGCATTGGGGCGTTGGTTCTGGTGTATGCTGGAGCTTATCTGAAAGTCGATGATCGGCTGGGTCGGCTATGGGCGATGCTGCTGCTGTTTATGGCCGCGATGCTGGGTGTGGTACTCGCCGATAACGTCCTGACGTTGTTCATCTTCTGGGAACTGACCAGCATCACGTCGTACCTGTTGATCGGTTTCAACAGTGATCGGCCGGAATCTCAAGCGTCAGCTTTGCAGGCGCTGCTCGTGACGGGTGGCGGTGGACTGGTGCTGCTTCCCGGTCTGATTCTGCTCGGACTCGCCGGTCAATCGTTGGAACTTTCGGACCTGTTAAGCAGCGGCGACCACATCCGGCAGCACTCACTCTATGTACCGATGCTGCTCCTGATCCTGGTCGGTGCCTTCACGAAGTCGGCTCAGTTTCCGTTTCACTTCTGGCTGCCCAACGCGATGGCGGCTCCGACCCCGATCAGTGCGTATCTGCATTCGGCCACGATGGTGAAGGCGGGCATCTACTTGATTGCGCGGCTGCACCCGATTCTGGGCGGTACGGCGGAATGGTTCTGGATGATTGCCCCAGTCGGGACGATCACGATGGTCGTCGGCGCGGTTCTGGCGATACGGGCGACTGACCTGAAGCAGATTCTGGCCTACGCGACCATCAGCGTGTTGGGAACCTTGACGATGCTGCTGGGTATTGGAACCGAAGCGACTCTGACGGCGGCTTTGGCAGTGCTGGTGGCTCACGCGTTCTACAAAGGCGGGTTGTTTATGGTGGCTGGGGCCATCGATCACGCCGTGCATCAGCGTGACATTCGCCAACTCGGCGGACTCCGGTCAGCAATGCCGGCAACATTTGTGGCCTCCTGTCTGGCGGGTACTTCGATGGTGGGGGTGTTGCCGACATTCGGGTTTATCGCGAAAGAGACGTGGTACGAGGCCGCTGGCGATCTGCCGGACATCTCGTTTCTGGCTGCGTCGGTGTTGTGCAATATCGGATTGGTTGCGGCAGCAGGACTGGTGTGCATCAAGCCGTTCTTCGGCAGCCGAACCAATGCCACTCAACAGGCGCACGAGGGGAGTCTCGCGTTGTGGGGGCCACCGACTGCACTCGGTGTCACTGGTTTGGCGCTGGGGTTGGCACCGACGCGCATCAGTGAACTGTTGGCCGCTGGAAGTCGCGCCATCGCGGGACGAGTCGTGCCTGTGAAATTGGCATTGTGGCACGGCGTGAATGTGACGCTACTGCTGTCGCTTCTGACGCTGGCAGGCGGAGCCGTGTTGTACTGGCAGCGGCATCGGTTGAAAGTTGTTTTCGCTGCGGACGGCCGTTTGATTCGCTATGGCCCGTCGACGGTGTATGACTGGCTGCTGAAATCTGTCAACCAGTTGGCACGCGGCCAGACGGCGATCTTGCAAAACGGATACTTGCGTTTCTATTTGCTCACGATGGTGGGGCTTACTGTCTTCAGCGTGTGGATGGCGTTGAAAGGCGAATTGCAATCGCATCTGAAACCGATGCCTTTTGACTTTCACTCCCATGAAGTCTTGTTGGCCTGTCTGATCCTCGTAGCGGCAATCACGGCTGTTCGAGCCACGACGTGGCTGCTGGCAGTCGGGGCACTCGGTGTTGTGGGATATTCCGTCGCCGCCGTCTTTGTGTTGTTTGGTGCACCAGATCTGGCGATGACGCAGTTCGTCATCGAAACACTGACGGTCATTTTGTTCGTCATGGCGTTTTCACGACTGCCTGACTTCCGTCGTCTGTCGTCCGTTCGCACGCGAGGCCGAGACGCATTGGTTGCCGTTGTGGCGGGCGGGACGATCACAGTGTTGTTGCTGTTCGCGATGACCGTTCGATCGAGTTATCCAATCTCCGATTACTATGTCACCCACAGTGTTCCGGAAGCTCATGGCCGCAATGTGGTGAACGTGATTTTGGTGGACTTCCGCGCGCTGGATACACTCGGGGAAATTACCGTGCTGTCGGTTGCGGCGATCGGGGTGTATTCGTTGTTGATGCTGCGACCACCCAGTCAAGCTGACAAAGTGATCCACTCGGCGAACGGGAAGGCAGACTCATTGCAGGACAATTCTCCTGCGGCGCAGCACGACGCGGCAGCCGATCATCCTCCTGAATCGGGAGGAGTGTGAGCTATGGATTCAGTCATCCTGAAGACTGCCGTACGGTTCCTGTTACCGTTGCTGTTGTTGGCATCCATTTTCCTGTTTCTGCGCGGACACAACGAACCGGGAGGTGGTTTCGTCGGTGGTCTGGTTGCCGGCGGAGCGATTGCGCTGTACGCGATCACACGCAGCGCGGCTGCCGCTCGGCAGTTGGTACGTGCGTCGCCTCGCCTTCTGATCGGTTCGGGCTTACTGTTAGCACTGGGCAGTGGCTTGGCACCGTTGTTTTTTGGTCGCCCCTTTCTCACGGCATTGTGGACCACGACAACAACTGCCGTTCTGGGAGAACTGCACATTGGAACGCCGCTATTGTTCGATCTTGGCGTTTATTGCGTCGTGACGGGAGTCACACTCGCCTTCGTCTTTACACTGCTTGAAGAATAGTCGGCATGGACATTGTCTTAGCGATCACCGTCGGCGGACTCTACGCGGCAGGCATTTTCATGATGCTGCGCCGCAATGTTGTCAAGCTGCTGATTGGACTTGGCCTACTGAGTCACGCCGCCAACCTGTTGATATTCACAGCGGGCCGACTCGTTCGTGGTCGTGTCGCGGTTATTCCCGCCGGAGAGACACAACCTCTGACAATCGTCGCCGACCCGTTGCCTCAAGCCCTCATCCTGACAGCCATCGTGATTAGCTTCGCGGTGCTGGCGTTCACGCTCGTCCTGATTTACCGGACGATTCAGACTCTCGGCACCGACGATCTAGACCAGTTGAGGGCAACCGACACATGAATGCTCAGGTTGCCGTGGTTCTGCCAATCGTTCTGCCGCTCGCCACGATGACGGTCCTGCTGCTAACGTGGAAGTCGATTGTCGCCCAGAAAGTGATCGGCGTGGTCGGGTCGACGCTGCTACTGATGTCCGCCACCGCGCTGCTGTGGTTAGTGGCCAGACACAATATCCTGGTCTTACAGGTGGGAAGCTGGCCCGCTCCGTTTGGCATCACGCTGGTGGCTGATCGACTGAGTTCCATCATGGTGATGTTGGCAGGCCTCATGGCGTTCGCGGTGTCGGTCTATTCGCTCGCAACGATAGACGACCGCCGGGTCGCCTTTGGGTTTCATCCACTCGTGCAGTTGTTGCTGATGGGTGTGTGCGGCGCGTTTCTGACGGGCGATCTGTTCAACCTGTATGTGTGGTTTGAAGTCATGCTGATCGCTTCGTTCGTCCTGCTGACGCTCGGTGGCGAACGAGGGCAACTCGAAGGAGCGATCAAGTACGTCGCGTTGAACCTGATTTCTTCGGCCGTGTTTCTGGCAGCCATTGGAGTGATCTACGCTGCCACCGGAACTCTGAATATGGCGGACCTTGCGCTGAAGCTGCGAAGTTTTCCGGACCAAAATGTGGTGTCGGTTCTGGCGATGCTGTTTCTGATTGCGTTCGGAACCAAAGCAGCGGTGTTCCCACTGTTCTTCTGGCTGCCCGCGTCGTATCACACCCCGCCGGTCGCCGTGTCCGCGATCTTCGCTGGATTGCTGACGAAGGTCGGCGTGTATTCGCTGATGCGGGCATTCACTCTGCTGTTCGTGACCGAACTGGAATTCACCCACAACCTGCTGTTACTCATCGCTGGCCTGACGATGGTGACCGGCGTGCTGGGAGCGATGGCTCAGAGCGAAATCCGCCGCATCCTGTCGTTTCATATCGTCAGCCAGATCGGCTACATGCTCATGGGGTTAGCCTTGTTCACACCATTGGCTTTGGCCGGCTCTGTCTTCTACATCATTCACCACATCGTCGTGAAAACGAATCTATTTCTGATCGGTGGAATGATCGAACAACGTTTCGGCACCGGTCTCCTCGCGAAAAGTGGAGGCCTGTATCGCTCGGCCCCGGTCCTGGCGACGCTGTTTTTTCTGGCAGCCATGTCATTGGCCGGAGTCCCGCCACTTTCGGGCTTTTTCGCCAAAATGACGTTAATTCGAGGCGGCCTGGAAGCGGAGCGCTACGCCATCGTTGTGGCAGCGTTGGTGGTGAGTTTGCTGACTCTGTTCTCGATGACGAAAATCTGGACAGAAGCGTTTTGGAAACCGGCACCGGTGGATGCAGCGACGGATGTCCGTCTGGGCGACCAGTCATGGACTGATCGCTTCTTTCTGTGCGGGCCGACGATTCTGCTGACGACGATCACCGTGGGAATCGGCGTGATGGCAGGGCCCGTAATGGATGCCGCCCTCGCCGCATCGGAACAACTGCTTGACCAGAATGCCTACATCGAAGCCGTGTTGTCTGTCGGATCTCGCGAAAGTACAAGACCGTGACATATTTCTTTTTCAACGTCTTTCTGGCGCTGGTCTGGGCACTGGCGAACGGACACATTTCGCTTCAGAGCCTCTCGCTCGGGTTCATTCTCGGCTATGGCGTTTTGTGGTTCGTACAACCATTGATGGGGTCCTCGCGCTACTTCGAGCGGCTACCGGTCGCTGTGCGTTTTGCAGGCTTCTTCCTTTGGCAATTACTCCTGTCCAACCTTCGCGTCGCCTACGACGTCATTACGCCTCGGTTATACATGCGGCCGGGTATCGTCGCCGTGCCACTGGACGCGAAGACCGATCAGGAAATCACACTGCTGGCGAACCTGATCACACTGACACCGGGCACGCTCAGTCTTGATGTGTCCGAAGACCGAAGCACGCTGTATGTACATGCGATGTTCGTGGATAGCCCCGACAGTGTTCGCGACAGCATCAAGAACGGATTCGAACGACGTTTGCTGGAGTTGATCCGATGATGCTGCACTGCTTTGGAAATCACTGGGCCGCCGCTGTCCCAATGTTCGCCGTGACGACATGGGTCAACCTGACCGCGCAGATTTCGCTGGTGGTCCTGGTGATTGCTCTCGGCCTTGCGTTTCTGCGGCTCGTGCTGGGGCCGTCGCTGCCTGACCGTGTCGTCGCTCTTGATCTCGTCGCCACGCTGCTGGTGGGGTTGATTGCGGTCAGTGCCGTGGAAACCGGAGTCGTGATATTTCTGCGAGTGGCCATGGTGGTAGCTTTGTTTAACTTTATTGGCACGATCGGCTTCTGCTGGTACCTGCAACAGGAACCTGACCAATGAGCAACATCGTGACGATCGTTCTGCTGATCATCGGCACCGCGTTCGCCTTGCTGGCGGCTGTTGCTGTGGTGCGGATGCCTGACCTTTACACTCGAATGCACGGTGCCACCAAGAGTGCAACTCTGGGCGTCGGCTGCATGATTCTCGCAACTGCCATTCAGTTCGCCAACACAGAGACCACGACAGTCGCCATCCTAGTCGTTGGCTTCCTGTTCCTGACAGCTCCAGTGGCCGCTCACATGATTGGTCGAACGGCCCATCGGCAGCGTGTTCCCAAATGGATCGGCACGGTCGTCGATGAATCGCCGCTCGCTCATTCGGCAGGCGACGCCGACGAGGACAGCCAAGACCGGTAGGACGGAATCAAGTCAGAATCGCGCGAATCGCCGCCCGCCGCGACCACCGGGAGATGCCTGGCTCCGGGAGATGACGGCCGTCTGACCTGCGTAGCCAACGAAAAAAGCCGCCCTGCAAAAGCATGCACCTCATACAAAGAAAAACCGCAGGTCGTGGATCACACGAGCTGCGGTCGGACGCCCGAAGGCGGTGCCTACGAATTTTCTCTTGTTGCGGAAAACTGCAGGCCAGGATCGATTACACGTAGAATACGTGTACAAGACTCCGATATCCTGTCAACTCAAGTCTCTCTCAGCGTCAATTATTTACTCGGAGGTTGGTTGTGCCTGTCTACCTTGGTCTCGACATTGGTTCGAATTCCGTGGGGAGCGCGTGGGTCGATACCGAGAGTAGGCAGATTCGCGTGGGCGTTAGTGTCTTCCCGGCAGGTGTTGACGAACGAGACGACGCACGCGGCGCACCAAAAAACGAGGAGCGACGAAGGAAACGCAGCCTGCGCCGTTCATTGGCCCGTCGTTCTGCGCGGAAGCGACCCCTTCGCAAGTTGCTCACGGTGAGTGGCGTGCTACCGGCATGCTCTCAAGAGTTGAAATCGGTCTTCTTACTCGATCCGTGGGAGCTTCGTCGGGAGGGGCTCGATCGAGAATTGGCACCGTATGAGTTTGGCCGCGTGATCTTGCATCTGGCTCAACGCCGGGGAGCCCTTGGGTTAAATCTTCCCCCTGTTGGCGACTCTGTCGGCAGCGGAGAGGATGGCCCCGATAGTGGCGAGACCGCGCCCGATGGCGGGTCGGACGCGGCCGAATCGGCCGCGAA
>CALJUK010000601.1 GCA_937975745.1 uncultured Planctomycetaceae bacterium
CCCACGCAGTTGGAGGACCAGCGTGGCGCGCAGTCCGCTCTGGCCGGCTCCCATCACCCAGGAGACTTTCGGCTCCCACACCTGCAACCGCTTCTGCGCTTCGAACGCCTGTTGGACGGCCTTGGCAGCACAGCTCATCGGCTCGGCCAGGACGTGCAGGTGCTTCAGGCCGACCGGCATCTTCACGATGAACTCGGCGTCGTCGACGAAGTACTCGGTCAGGTAGCCATGCAGCAGGTTGATGCCCCGCTCGTAGTAGACTTCTTCGCTGGTGATGTCCGATCGGCCGATCTGGTCGTAGATCGAACCACCCGGACGGCGGACGGTACAGGTGACGTAGTCACCTGGCTGGACGTGATGCACGTTGTTGCCGACTTCTTCGACAATGCCGAAGCATTCATGTCCGATCACCAAAAAGTCGAATCCCGGAGGCGAATTTCCGTAGAGTGCGTCGTTGATCTCGCGGTCCGTCGCATCGACACCGACCTTGAGGACTTTAACAAGCACGCCCCGGCCATTGGGAATGTCAGAGACGGCTGGCTTGGAAAGTTCCGCCAGATGGACACTGTTGGGGACACCGGGACGGACGGCGATGGCTTTCATGGAGGTCCTTCAATGCGACGCAGATCGTTCGTGTGTTGCAGCGGCCGGCCGCGTCAGAGAAGTCGCCGCTTCGAGGAGGCCTTGTCCTGCTGTGAAACCGCTCGGGTGTTCTTAGCTGTTGGGACAAAAGGACTTCCGTTGTCGAATGTGCGAGAGGGGGGACTCGAACCCCCACGTCCATTGGACACTAGATCCTAAATCTAGCGCGTCTGCCAATTCCGCCACTCTCGCCTCCGGCGGACGGTTTGTCCGCTCGAACCGTGAGTTTACCGGCGGAACAACCGGCTGACAAACGCTCGGGCAGGGGAGTTCCCCAGGTGAATGGCGGACCGGGGATTGAGGCATCGGCAGAGATCAGCACATCCGGCTGTCGGACCACCGGCGAATCGCCGCAGAACGGCGGGCCAACTCGTCTTGAGCCAAATCTGGTCTGCGGCTACACTTCCGCCTCCCCCCTTGATTCCCAATCTTCCAGATTTCACCTCTTTCCCTTTGCGGCGACCGCGCTCGCGCTTGGTCCCTGGGCCAAGGTCACCTTTTCCAATCGGGACTGGGTCGTCGATCGGCCTGCGGATTCGAGTTCGTTCTCGTTCGGTCTGCTGGCGAAAGGTGTGCTGGCGAAAACAGTGACTTACAGGAACCGCGCATGAAAAATCAGCTGTTGCTGATTTTGCTGATTGCGAGCGGCTGCGGCACATCGCAGACGCTGGTTCAGCGTGCGCCAAGTCGTACGAAGCTGGTGATCCGAGCTCAGGGGCACTCGCTACCGTCGGTCGATTCGGCCTTTGATCGTTCGGGCCCGACGCAGCAGCCCGTGCCACCGCAGCAGCCCGTCCCGGCATTCAGCCAACCACGCGGCGATCTCGGCAGGACGGGACCGCCGGCAGACCGACCAGACGGGCCGAACATTCCCGATGCGTCCACGGAAGTTCCCCCAGCCGACTTGGCGACTCCCGGGCAAACTGACAAACGTCCGCAGCCGCTGTCACTTCGCGATGCGATCCGGTTTGCACTGGCGGGCAGCGAAATTGTTCGGACTCTCAGCGGTGACGTCACGATCGATCGGGCGACGGGATTCGATCCGATGATCGAATGGCAGAAGATTACCCAGCAGGAAAGCAACTTCGATCCGAAGTTTTCCACGAAATACACCGGCAGCCAGTACGATAAGCCGCCGAGTACGTTCTTCGGTCCAGGACTGTCGAGTCCCACACTTCGGGACGAGGGTGACTTCAGCATCAGTTTAAGCAAGCGCTGGCAGTGGGGAACGACGACAAGTATTGGATACCAGCCGCCGCTGGCGTATTTATTTTTGCCCAAGACCAATTCCAGCGGCTTCAATCCAGCCTACTCGTCCGCGGCTGTCTTCGATCTGAAGCAGCCATTACTGCGTGGCGGTGGCCGAACTGCCAACCTGGCCCCGATCGTGATTGCCCGTACGCGGGCGGACCAGACCGTGTGGGAAGTCGAAGAGGCGATGAACTCGCAGGTCCGGAGCATTGAGGAAGCCTATTGGCGACTGCAGGCGGCGTATCTGACAATGCAGTCGATCGAAGCCGTTCTGCCACTCGCGGAAGAAAGTGTTCGCATCGAGACGCTACGGTTCGAGGCCGAACGCATCACTTATTCCGATGTCGCCCGCGCGGAACTCAAATTCGAATCGCTTCGTCAGCAGTTGTACCGGGCTCAGTTGGATGTCCAGCAGACGGAGTTCAATCTCCGGCAACTGATTGGCCTGCCTGTTCACGACGAGACGGCCATTGTCCCCGTCGACGTACCGGAGCAGGCCGAGCCCACGATCACGCTGGATCATGTCGTCGCGACGGCTTTGGAAAATCGCCCTGATCTATTGCGGCGGCGGCTGGAGGTGAAAGCTAACCAGATCGAAGTAACCGTCGCTCGTAACGGTTTGTTGCCACAACTCGATTTTCAAGCCCAGTTGGCAACGAACGGTCTCGCCGGACTTTTGGACGACTCTCTTGATCAGATGAGTTCGCTGGACTACACCGACTGGACGTTGGGCCTGACGTATTCCATTCCGTTGGGGAACCGAAACGCGAAAGCAGAGTTGGCCCGACAGGAACTTGCGCTGGCACGCGAGCGAGCGCTGCTGGTCGAGTATGAGCGGCAGGTGACGTACCAGCTGGCCAGCGTGCTGGCGAAGGTTGAGACCGCCTGGAAACGATTTCAGAGTGCGCGTCGGCAGGTTGATCACGCCGAGGAATGGCTGCGACTCTCACGAATTCGCTATCAGAACCCGCCGGTCGACAAAGGGTCCGATTGGTTGCTGCTGACGCTGGCGGACTTTCAGGTGGCGATGCAGTCGCACATCGACGCGCTCACGTCAGCGGGACAGTCTTTAGCGGACTACAACACGCTGTTGGCCGAACTCAATGAAATTCAGGGGACCGAATTAGAACGTTGGCGGATTCAGTTCGACCAGCCGCTTCCCTACACGCCGCCGTCTCCTGTGCCCGGATTCTCGGATGGGCACTCGCTTCCGCTGACGCCCCCCTTCGATACCGAAAGAAATCTGGCTGTGGCCCCGCCCGTCATTTCCGAAGAGATCACTGTGTTGAAGCCACCTTCCCAGCCGTTGGAGATTCCGCGGCCGAGTTCGTATCCCGGAATCCCCATCGGGCATACCGGACCGATCGCGAACGGCATTGCCGTTTCGGTTGGGCCCGTTGGCAGTATGCGGTGAGGCTTACCACCAGAATTCGGTTCGCACGTATCGCATCGCTCGGATGAATAGAATCGTCCCGACCGACCTGTGGCTGCGATAGACGCGCCCGAAACCCGTCATGCCGGGTTTGAGTTGTCCCTGCTCGTTGTCAAGTTTGCAGTAGACGACGATTTTCGCATCCGACTGTGGGGGTGGTTGAACGGTTGTTGCACTGGTCAAGGCGGAAGGAGAGATTCCAGGAGCGACACGGTCAACGGTGGCATCCAAAGTTTCGAAGGGAAGCGAGCGAGCCTTCAGTCGGACAGGCTGCCCGGGTTGAAGACCGCCGATCTGGTCCTGGCTGATCGAGATCTCGATGCGTGACGTGGCGCAGTCCTCGATGACGCAAATCGGTGTCCCGGTGATCGAGTACTGGCCCTTTTTGTCCTGCATGCGGGGTGTCGCGACAATCCCGTCAACGGTGGCTCGCACGATCAGCTTTTTCTTCTGCTCATGCAGAAAGGTCAGCTCCTGTTGCAAGCGATCCTGGCGCGCTTTTTCGGCGGCAATGTCTTCCTGGCGTGTCCCCGCTTCCAGCAATTTCAAGTAATCGAGTGCATCCGCAAGTTGATGCTCCCGTCGCGATAGTTCCGCCTCGGCCAGTCGCGTCCCGGCGGTAGCCCGGGCTGCCCGCCGGGCTTGGATTTCGGATAGCGCGGCACCCAGCACGGCCAATTGCGTCTGTTCGCTGCGAAGTTGTGCTCCGGCCAGCGCACCGAGCTTGTAAAGCCGCTGTGACTGAACGATGGCGGATTTCGAGAATTCCAATTGCGCGTTGGTCTGCTCGATTTGTTGATTGAGTGCGCGGAGCTCGTGTTCGAGTTCTGTGCCGGCGCGATCAAGCTGCCGTCGGCCGTCGTCAACCCATGTTTGCAGGCGTTCCACGCGGTCCCTGGCGGCACGCAGTTCTTCGGGACGTGGTCCCAACTCCAATTTGGCCAATTGGGCCTCGGACTCTTTCAATTCAGCCGACTTGGTGGCGATCTGGTTTTCGAGTTCCGGCGAATCAAGTCGGACGAGTGGGTCGCCGGCGGAAACACGGCATCCCTCTTCAACGTAAACGTCACGGACGAAACCAGAGACCGACGAGCGAATATCGTAGAGATCACCCGGACGGACTTCGAAGTCTCCCGTCGCATAGTGACCAATTGGAAACAGGAACAGGATTGCAACTGTTGTTGCGATTCCTGACATCCAGATCAGAGTCCGTTTTCGGCGCTCGGTAATCATTGTAACAAACTCACTTCTGAAAAAGCCCCGAAAGACGCGCCGCAGGGCGTATGCCAACAGCGCTACTGACAACAAGATTCCGACAGTTCCCAGTTCCCGGCTCATTACTCCCAGGAATCGAATCAAGCCCATGTCCAGCAGGGCTATTGCGAACACCCAGGCGAACATACCATAGAACAGCACTGGTCGGTCTGAGCGTTGGAGTACGGGGGCCGGTGCGCCCCACAAGAACCATCGCATGTACTGCATCCACATTTCCTGGGCTCGCCGGCGGAGATTGGGGATCGCCAGCCAGTCACTGACCAGGTAGTAGCCGTCCAGACGCAGCAATGGGTTGAAGTTGATGAGTCCCCGGCTGCCACAAACGGTGCACACCAGCAACGCCAGGTAATTCACGAAACTTGTCTCGACCGTAATCCGCCACACGAAGACGGAGGCGGCCCACAGGCACATATCGCAGTAACCGCCCGCCGCCGTGATGAGCAGTCGCTTCCATTTCTCTCGAATCAGCCACGCGTCCGATACGTTGCAGTACATGCACGGAATGCCGAACATAATCAGGACGCCCAACTCGTGGACGTCGCCGCCAAAATGTTTGCACGTCAGGCCGTGGGCAAATTCATGGAGAATGGTCGCAGTGACCATCACCAACGTGACCACGACAATCGTCTCCCACCGCATGACTTGTGGGAACGATGAGACCAGATGGTCGCTGTTGGCCAACATCGTGCAGAGGGCGCAGCCCATGACCACCAATGAGGTCACCAGAAAGGCCCGCGTCCATATCCAACGGATCTTCGGTTCCAGCCAACCAAACAGCCGGTTGGGATCATACAACGACACGCGGTAGAACAGCAGGCTGCCCTGGCCCGGGAGACGATCGGCCATTCCCTTCTTTTTGCGTGGACTGGATGGCGAGTCTGCATCGGTCTCCTCGCGTCGGTCAGACGGCTCAGCCGAGCTCGTTTTCTTCGAGCCAGTTTCTTCCTTTTTGTCAATCAGTCCCGCCGAGCGAACCAGTTCGAAAAAATCGTCCAGGTCGGCTTCCGACAGCTCTTCGTCAAATTCCTGCTGATAAGCCTGCCGAAGTGACTCTCGCGTTTGGTCGGGACCAAGTTGTGTCAGTAGAAAGTGTTCGGGGCGACCGATGCTGAAGTACTTGCGGCGCGACGGCAGCTTCACGACATACTCGGAGTCAGCAATCTGCTGAATCACGAGGTCGGAGCGGATTGAAGGGATCTGTGTCGAAGATGCCGCCATTGCGTCATTCCGAAGAGCCGAGTCGGTTCCTAAGCCTCAGAACACGCCGTCGTGGTATCGAGCTCGGCGGACGAATTTCGCTTCTTCAGGTTTTCCATAATCTCCGGAATGTTGGGCCCTTTGACGGTGACCTGGCGACTCTCACTTTCGCTCAGAATATGAACCATGTATGGAATTCCGTCTTGCAGGCACCGGGCCGCTCGGTGGTGGCCGTCGATCAGAACGTGCCCGTGAAACACCGTCCCGTCCGGCTCGGGATACCACACGTGTGCGATGATCCCTGGATAAATGGGATTCACGTGTTGGACGTGCTGGGGATAGATGTGGCAGATATCGACGCTATGGTGCACATCTTCCGGTTCCAGCTCGATCGGTTCGCGG
>CALJUK010000602.1 GCA_937975745.1 uncultured Planctomycetaceae bacterium
GTGGATTCTTGCGGTGTGCGGTGTACCAAAGGCTGTAGCTGGCATCACGACCGAGGTATCGCAGTCGCGGACCGGTCACATCCATCGCCAAACTGGCCGACATCACCTTGACCTCGGTACTGGCGACGGCGGAGACACCTCCGTCTCCCTTGGCGACGACGTTCAGCGGAAAACTGCCCCCTTCGATGGCTGCCAGCGAAAGCCGGACCGATCGAGAATCGCCCGGACGCAGAGCGCCCAGTTCCATCATCAGGCGTTTGCCATGCACATGTTCAAGCCCGCTGGGAATGACTGCTTCCAGGACGACATTCTGACAGGGGCCGGTCCCCGGATTCGAAACGGTCACAATCTGCGACGCCGGATCTCCCATCATCACCTCGGTCGGTCCCTGGATGGCCACCTCCAGCAGTGGTTCTTCAATGATGAATTCGGCAGTCGAAGCACCCGTAAAGCGAACAAACGACCTCGCCGCCAGTTCGCCCCGGACACTGGGAATCATCGTGACTTTCAGACGCTGTTCCTGCCGGGCTGCCAATTTCTCGAACGTCCAGGTGATGTGATCGCTGGCGACTTCGGGCTCGGGATCGGCTTGTGTCAGGCGAACTGACGCCGGGAAGTAGGCGTCGACGGCCACCTGACTGACGTCCGAGGAACCCTCGTTCTTAACGACCAGCTCGCACTGGCATTCCTGCCCGATCACAAACCGCCCGTTCGGTACCCATTCGACACGGATCGCCGCCGTCTGCGGGCCAGTTGCCACGCTGGCGGACTTTGACTCGGCCGACGTCTGCGGCGCGGTCTTCACCAGTTCCGTTTTCTCCACGGCGGCAGTCGCAGCCGGAATTCGCGGCGTCAGTTTCGTCGGTTCCTCTCTCTTTTCTTTCTCAGCGCGAATGGTCAAAGGCTGAGCCGTCGGCGCAGTTGATTCTTCGGCCGGTTGTTTGGTTGGCTTGGACGGAGTCGATTCTGTCTGGCCGAGTTCGGTCGGCTGACGGAACGGATTCGGCTTCTCGCTGACCGATTCGATCAACTGAATCGCGGGGGACGTTTCCTTGTCGCCGGCCGCCGCAGCGTGAATGACTTTGGGCGTCTCCTTCCGGAAGGGATCCTCGGGAGGCAGTTGACCGGCGGACTTCTCATCTAGCGTCAAAGTCCGTGGTTCCGCGTTCTGGTCGGTTGTTTCGGTTTCTGCCGCTGCTCGTTCACCGAACAGGGCATCGTAGTAGTTTGGAACAAGAGGTGCGGCGGCACTTGTCGACTCGGCTGCCTCAGCGGTCCCCAGAACCTGGTCGGACGACTGAGTCCCTCCGCTGCGCGAGAAGTACTGCATCGTGCGGCGCGACTTCACGTTCGAACCCGATTGTTTCGGGTCGGCGGCTCGGTTTTCGGCCCAGAGAACGCACAGGCAAATCAAACCTGCGGCGACTCCCACTCCAATCCACTTCCCGCGTTGCATGTCCAACTCCTCAAGGAACTTCCAGCTGGAGGCCGTTCTACCGAACTTTCGCCACGACGCGACATTCGCGACCAGCGCGCAGCTGCTGCGAAGTCAGCTTCGAATCTCGTCCATCCCTGAAATCGACATTCCCGTCTATGTCGCTTGAAGTAATTTTTCCGAAGATACCGATTTAATCGATTTGGAGGTTTAGGAAGCTTGGAAAAGATTCCTGGCGGGGAGTCGGCCTTGGTCACATGCCGGCCAATGACTCACATACCGCTCCGATCGCTGGCCGATTGGAGTGACTTGGCTGTGGCAGGAATGTGTGCCGATCTCCCACACGAAGTTGTGCCTCTTGCCTTGCCCGGCAATTGCATTCGCCATTTCCGCGCGTAAGACTGGGCGGTGGTTAGGAGTCGACCATGAATACCGTCCCCCCACCTGTTCGCGCCGCCCCAGCGGTCATTTTGTTCCGGATCATCTGCGGAGGACTCCTGATGTTTGAGGCGTTCAGTGACAATCTGCCGCAGGCGATGTCCGCTGAGTACGACCGGCCCCGCACCCAGCCGTACCAAAGTCGCAGCGTCGTTATCGCGGCGAACGGCATCGTGGCGACGAGTCATCCCCTGGCTGCACAAGTTGGGCTGGACGTGTTGCAGGCTGGCGGCAATGCGGCCGATGCAGCTGTCGCCGCCAGTGCGATGATCGGACTGGCGGAACCGATGAGTTGCGGCATCGGGGGCGATCTGTTCGTGATTTACTGGGATGCTTCCTCCAGCAAGTTGTACGGCTTGAACGCCAGTGGGCGCAGTCCGGCCAAGTTGAAGGCGGACGTCTTTACTGAGCGCGGCTTGAACGATATCCCGGTATACGGTCCGCTTGCGTGGTCGGTTCCCGGATGTGTCGATGGCTGGGACCAATTACTGAAGAAGTTTGGTAGCCGACCTCTCGCGAAGTTGCTGCAACCCACCATCAACTACGCCGAATCGGGCGTCCCCACGCCAGAAGTCATTGCTGGTTACTGGTCCAGTTCCGTGACGCATCTGCAAGAATGGCCCGACTCGGCCGCGACCTATCTGCCGGGCGGTCGTCCTCCCGCCGAGGGGGAACTCTTTCGCAATCCACGTCTGGCTGCCACGTATCGCCAGATTGCAACCAATGGCCGCGATGCCTTTTACTCCGGCCCCATTGCACAGAAGATTGTGGCATTCAGCGAGGCAAACGGCGGCTACTTCTCGCTAGAAGACTTCGCTGAACACCGCTCGGAATGGGTCGAATCGGTCTCTGTGAACTACCGCGGGTTCGACGTCTGGGAACTTCCACCCAACGGTCAGGGGATTGCCGCATTGGAAATGTTGGCCGTCCTGGAAGGCTACGACCTGAGGTCATTCGGGCCGAAGTCGGCCGACTACCTGCACCTGTTTGTCGAAGCGAAGAAGCTCGCCTTCGCCGACCGGGCCGCCTACTACGCCGATCCCGCGATGGCCGATGTTCCAACGAGCGGTTTAGTCTCGAAGGAATACGCCGCTCGGCAGCGGGCGCGCATCGACATGCAGAAGGCCGCCACAAACGTTTCGGCGGGTGACCCGAAGCTTGTCTCGGGCGATACGATCTATCTGACAGTCGTCGACAAGGACCGCAACTGTTGCTCGTTCATTCAAAGTAACTATCACGGCTTCGGTTCGCACGTGACACCCGGCGACGTTGGCTTCGTGTTGCAGAACCGGGGAGCACTCTTCGCGTTGAACGCTCCCGATCATCCGAACCGGTACGAACCCCGCAAACGCCCGTTCCACACGATTATCCCCGGCTTTGTCACACGTGACGATCGCCCCTGGTTGTGTTTCGGCGTGATGGGGGGTGACATGCAACCACAGGGGCACGTCCAGATCCTTGTGAACATGATTGACTTCGATATGAACGTCCAGGCGGCTGGTGACGCGGCCCGTGTGCGGCATCTTGGCTCGCAGACACCCACCGGCGAACCGATGGATTCAGATGGCGGCTGGGTAGCCGTCGAGTCGGGCATCCCGCAGGCCACGATCGAAGAACTTCAGCGTCGCGGCCACCATGTGGTCAGCTCACCGGGCGGATTTGGCGGCTACCAGGCAATCCGAATCGACTTTGAAAATGGCGTCCTGCATGGCGCCACCGAGTCCCGCAAAGACGGCGCCGCCGTGGGGTATTGATTCGTCGAAGCTCACTTCACTCCAAATCCTCAACTGGAGAAAACAATGAAGCACGTCACTACTTCGATTCTGTCCCTTGTTGTGGCGATGACGCTCGCGTCCGTCAGTCCGTTGTCGGCACAAGACTCGGTTCTCAAGCTTCCCAACCGCCCGGTACAGCCAGGGATGTTCAGTATCGAACTGCGTGACCGCATTCCCGATGACTCTGTTGAAGGGGGATACAAGATCCGCTTACGGTCTGTCGAGTGGGCTGCAGCCAAGACGGCCATCATCATCTGTGACATGTGGGACGGTCATTACTGCCAGTCTGCCGCCCAGCGTGTTGACGAGATGGCCCCCCGGATGAATGCCCTGATCACGCGGGCTCGCAATCATGGTGCCATGATTGTCCATTCCCCCAGCGGCACGATGGATGTCTACAAAGACACGCCCTACCGGCTGCGCATGATCCAGGCCGAACACCATGAACCGCCGTTCCCGCTGAACTCGTGGTGCTACGCCAATCCCGAAAACGAGCCTCGCCTGCCAATCAACGATCAGAACAGCCCCTGCGATGACCCGGTCGTGGGAGAGGCAGTCCGACGATTTTCGAAGCAGCACGACGGGATCAAAATCATCGGTTATGACGGTATCACAGACCGTGGCCAGGAAGTCTTCAACTTCTTCCAGCAGGAGGGAATCACCAATGTCGTGCTGATGGGAGTGCACACCAACATGTGCGTCCTGGGTCGGCCGTTCGGTCTCAGGCAGATGAAGAAGCTCGACATGAACGTCGCTTTGGCACGCGATCTGACCGACGCCATGTACGATCCGCGCGAGTATCCCTACGTCAGCCACACCCGCGGGACAGAACTGGTGATTGAACACATCGAAAAGTATGTCTGCCCATCGATCGACAGTGGCGACCTGGCCGAGGTGATTCCCGGCTCGAACGATCCGATCACCACTGAGCCCCGTCCCGCAGACAAGCGTGCCTCGCGGTAAGCTGGCCCATACCAGTCGTCCTGCCCCTGAAATCTGGAAAATCGGTGCTGGTTGTGGACCTGACGACCGGCCAGAAGGTGGGACATTTGAACGTCACGTTGCCCGCGGGTGTGGGGCAAGTGAGCGTCGCCTTTACTCACAATGGGCAGAAGCTGGCAGTCGTCGGCAGCGGAGCGTTCGAATCGCAAATCCAGATTTGGGACGCAGCCAAAGGGCAGATCGTGTCGACCTTTACCTTAGACGATGGTCTGAAGGACATTGCCGAGGGAAACCGAAACTATCAGGGACCAGCCGTCGACTGGCTTCCCGGTGACCGGCGGCTGCTGATCAACGGGCGCGGGATCTTCCATGTTGAGACAGGAACCATGGAGAGGATCCTTCCGGCGACAACGGTCTACCGGTTGCAGCCCCTCGGCGAAGAACAACTCCTGATCGCGAACGGAACCAAGCTGGCTCTGTTCAATCTTGCGGAGGTCAACTCCGCGCCATTGAAGGCAGAACAAAAATCCTTGGTGGTTGCCAGCGCTCCTCCCAAGGAAATGTCCGCGGCCAAGTCGACTGAAAAGTCCGACATCCCAATGCTGACTCCCGCTGATCGCTCGCAGTCCACAACCCGTGAATTGTCGACGACCGCCAGTTGGTCGGTTGAAGCGGATCCGGGCCCCGTCATCACCGCTAAGGACCTGGCAGAACGGCTGCTTGTCACTCCCGAGCGATTCCCGTTCACGGTCAATGCCCTTGTCTCCGCGAATGGTGGACGGGCTGCTGTCGGGTATGCATCGAGACCGATTACGATGAGTCGAGGTACAATTCCGTTCTTGCCACCGCTGGGCGGCCTGGCCAAGTCCTTTTCGGGAGCGGAGCTCGCTGCCATGTCTCCCGCGGACCGAATCGCGGCACTCAAAGCCAGAGCCATGGGCAACCCGACAAACCTGAGCGACGAATTCGCCACGGAGGTCGAACACGTCAGCCTGACAGAAGGTGGCAAGACATCCATTCTGCCAACGCCGTATCCTGTGCTTCTGCAGTGTCTCTCTCCGTCTGGCGGGTTAATCTGTACGAAAGCGTGCCAATCGCTGGGGCGACTCGATATCTGGGACGCGTCCCAGAACACGCACGCATTCTCTTTCGAACCCTACACCCAGATGGGTGGTGAACTGGGCTTGCCTGTTGTTTGGGCCGACTTCATTTCTGACGACCAGTTGCTGACGTTGGGGCCGTCCAATTTGACACTGTGGCAGCTCCCAGATTGTCGCGCTGTCTGGGAAGTTCCCCTCCGAACCATTGATCGGCCCGTCCTCAGCAGTGGGCGAGAGTACCTCGCGATCGTCCCCGACAACGGATCAAGGCGAGATTGTCTCCTGATCCGAACAGCGAATGGGCAGACGGCGGGACAAATCCAGTTGCCTTCCGACTCTGGCGACCTGACAGGGGCTACGTTTTCGACAGATGGCAAGCAACTGGCATTGGTCTCGAAGTTATCCTCAGTGGGACGTGTCACAGTTTTCGACCTGCTGAACGGACAACCGATCTCCACTTACGTTGTCCCAGAGTCGGCTGCGGTCGCGGAATACTGTGGATCGGACTACCTGCTCGTGGAAGCCCGCTACCTCATTCACATCCCCACCGGAAAGGTGGTTTGGCGATACGAGTCGTTGGACCAGACCACTCACATGGTCGACAGCCCCGACGACCGACATTGGTACATATACCATCCTTCGTCGAGTCTCACGCCAAGAACACTTGTCGCAGCTTCCATTCCCGACGCAGATGTCCGATCGCGGCTTGTCGAAAATTCGCAGGCGAAACCAATACTCGAACCGGGAGGAAGCGTCGCGCTGGACGTCGAGCTGCTTTCCCCGTCCGGCGACGCAGCATTCGGCCGAGAATTTGTCGATGCAGTGACAGAGCAATACAAGTACGTTGGCATCTCGGTGGCTCCGGCATCGCCGGTCCGGTTGGTTGTGCGGTTCATCCCACCGGACCAGGTCGTCAGCTCGCCACGTAGCGTTCTCTACTGGAGCTATTCACTGTACAACGGCGATCGGCTCGTCTGGCGCGAAGTTAAAACGGCCTTGGGAAGAAGCCGCAGCGCATCCGATCCGCAGGCTATTGTTGACGGTGGAATCGAAGCGGCATGGGAGTCGGCCAAATCCCAGATGCTCAAGTTTGAGCCACCGTACTACGTCTTCGACCCGGACGCGAAGGGGGGCCGCGGAAAGTCTGTTTTTAAAGACTCTGGCCCGAAGGTGGACGTGAAGTAGCGAGTCGACGGGTTGGTCGTCCAACGCGGGACTGGCAGGAACCGGCTGGCCCCCGGAACGATTCGTCTTGGCTCCTGGCTGTCAGCTCTGGATACGGCCTTTACGGGTACATCCTTTACGGATACAGCGGCCAGACGACAGGCGTGACGAGACTGGCGACCAACCAGACAATCAGACTCAGCGGGACACCCAGGCGAACGTAGTCGCTGAAGCGGTATCCACCCGGGCCATACACCATGAGGTTTGTCTGATAGCCGATCGGTGTCGCAAAACTGGCGGCCGCCGCGATAATAATCGCGATCGCGAACGGCATCGGATCGGCACCCAGGCGTCCTGCCGCCGCCACAGCAATCGGAAAAATCAGCACGGCGGCTGCCTTGGCCGTGATCAAATTCGTCAGGACCATCGTGATGGCGTAAACCATTGCCAGAACCGCCTGCGGATGCTCTCCGACCATCTCGATCAGGCCACGGGCAATCAAGACCGCCGCTCCGCTACTTTCCATCGCTTTGCCCAGACCCAAACCGGCTCCAATCGTCAGGAGGACACCCCATTCGAGTGACCGTTTGGCTTCCGACCAGCGGCAGCAACGGGTGGCAATCATCAGTCCTGCTGCCAGAAACGCCGCCGTGACAATCGGCAGCTGTTCTGACGCGATCGCGATGACCATGCCCCCCAGGATCATCCGCGCCACCCAGGCCATTTCGTGACGTGGCGGAGACGAGTCCTGCACCTGACTGACCAGAAAGAAGTCGCGCGAATTCCGCTGGAGTTCGGCAAAGGAGGGGTGTGCCTCCAGCAGCAACGTATCCCCCGCGAGAAGTTCGATGTCGCCAATTTTCTTGCGAATACGTTGGCCGTTTCGCGCGACGGCAATGACGGCGGCGTTGTAGTTCGAGCGAAACCGGGATTCACGGATTGTCTGCCGAACGTACGGACAACTATTGGACACGACCGCTTCGATCAGACATCGCTCGGATCGGGGGGCGTCCAGCTTGAAGACCTGCTCTGTGGCGGGCTGCAGGCCAGGAATCCGCTGTAAGTCGACAACCGACTCGACCACACCGACAAAGACCAACCGATCGTTGGCTTCGATGTGGTCTTCTGAAGAGACGGCCGCGATCACGTGTCCGCGGCGGTCGATTTCCATGAGATACATTCCGGGCAGACTGCGGAGTCCGGCCTGACCGATCGATTTGCCGACCAAAGCACTCCCGGGCTGCACGATCATTTCGACAGTGTACTCGCGCGGATCGTCCAGCGGCGTGAATGCCGGTTTCCGTTCGGGAAGCAAGTGCTTCGCGGCGAACAGCACGTAGATCATTCCGAGAATACTGGCGGGAACACCAATCCAGGCGATCTCGAACATTCGCAAGCCGGGGAGCCCGGCCTGAGACTTGATCAGGCCATTCCCTACAATGGCGGGGCTCGTGCCCACCAGGGTGGCCATTCCCCCGAGGATGGCCGCATAACGGAGAGGGAGCAGCAGTCGCGATACAGACACGCCGTTCTTCTTGGCCCAATCGTTCAGCACGGGCATCATCATTGCCACGACCGGCGTGTTGTTGAGAAACGCGCTCATCAGCGCGGTGGGGACCATCACGCGGGCCTGGGCGTGCCAAATCTTCCGGGACGAGCCAAGCAGCGTTTGTCCGGCAAACGACAAGCCCCCCGTCTGCCGCATTCCCTCCGCCACGATAAACATGACGGCGACAGTAATGAGACCTTCGTTGGCAAAGCCGCTCAACGCCTCGGTCGGCGTGACGATCTGAGCGGCCAACAGCAGCGTCAATCCGCACAGCAGCACGAGATCGGGTGCCACACTCAAGAACGCCAGCGCGACGATCGCTCCCACCAGCACGCAGAGCGTAAACAGAATCTGCCAGGTCATTGCAGCTCACGAAAATCAGCGGAGAGCGACCAGAACGTGAGGCCGTTCGGGGAATCGTTCGATCCAGCAGCACAACGGAGTCATCGCAGCGTCAAGGGTGTTGCGAACCCCAGCGTCAGCGATGTCACTGGTCATTTGTCCGAGGAGACAACGGCGTCAACCGCTGCCAGGACAGCCTCGTGCAGCGCGCCGTTGGTGACCACGATACCACGATTCGCAGACAATTCACGTCCACGGGCAAAATTAAGCGGTTGTCCCGCTAAATCCGTCACTCGCCCGCCGGCCTCTTCCACCAGCAAGGCCCCGCCAGCGTGGTCCCAGATTTTCTCCTGATAGTCGGCCCGAGTCGGCATTCGCAGATAGATGTCGGCCCGACCCGATGCCACAACAGCATACTTCGCCTGACTGTCTAATCGCTCTGGTGACAACGTCATTCCCAGCCTGGCTGCAATTTGAGCCGACACGTCATGCGCGCTGTGCCCCGACTCGACCGATTCACAGAAACGGGCCTGATCGGACGACGTCACTGAACTGACACTCAAACGTGTGGCCGACTCGAGAGGGCCACCCAACGGCATCGCCCAGGCCCCTTCCCCCCGAACGGCGAAAAACAGCCCCCCAGTCTCGGCCGACGAAGATCCGGGAACGGGAAGATTGGGACAGCCGACCACGGCCAATTCGAGTCGGCCATCGATCAGCATCGCCAGACTGATGGCGTATTGCTCTCCTCGCAAAAATCCCTTCGTCCCATCGATTGGGTCGAGCGTCCAAAACCTCCCGCTGGCTGACGCATGGCCTCCCCGGTCAATCCAGGCGAGAATTTCCTCCTCGCTTCCGGTCACGCCGACCCGTTCCATCTCTGCCCGAATACGGTCCCGCGCACTGGCCGTCTCCGGACCACGAATGACGGCCGAATCTTCCTCGGCAATCATGACGTCATCGGGGAAGGACTCAGCCAACGCGCGACAAACGATCGCCTGGCTGCCAAAGTCGGCAATCGTTACCGGGCTTCGATCCCGCTTTTCGATGGCCTCAGCTGAGATGGATGACCGAACCGACTGACACAACCGGCTCGCCAGGGTTACTGCGCACTGCGCGAACGAGAGCTCCGGGGAACTCGGAACAGCCATATTGTGACATTCCTTTGCCGGGGCGGACTCACACCGCCTGATCACCTTATTTGCCGGCAGCTGACGGATTACGCAGTCGCTTGCGAACATCGACTTCGACCGGGCCAAACGTGCTTTCGTGACGCTGTAGCGCCATCGACAGAGCCCCCAGCAGACGTTTGGCAGTATAATGATTCAAAATGATCCGCTGTTGAACCTTCACTGTCGTGCCGTCGGCCATCATGGGATTGGGATTTAACCCCAAGTCCAACAGCAGTTCTTCAGGTGTGCTGGAAACTCGGCAGAAATTCGCATAGCAGGCCAGAACGTTGCTGTCGTCCACTGTCACCCCGGATTGGGCAACGGCTTGACCGGACCCGTTTTCCGGTGTCGTCTCGGCATTGTCCTGCTGTTGTTCGTCGGCCATTGGTTGCTTCTCCTTCGAACTGGCTTTGAAGTAAATCCTGGCATCGAAACGGACGGGAAGAGGCAGGTCCGTGCCTGGGTTCCAAGTCCGAACGTTAAATACGGCCCCACTGCAAATGCGGCCCCACAGCGAAAGCGAGTTTCGAGGCCACTATACAAATGCCATGCTCACGACGCAATCAACGAAGCTCGCGACGGCATCGGCATGTCACCACGATCGTACGCCATCAGAATCGAAAACGGGAACGAGGTCACCACGGAAACAGCCGGATTTTGAACAACTTTTCGCAGAATCAAAGCCCAAGCAGTACTTCACTGGCAAGCTGGGGGATCCGCAGCAAGTATGCGGGCTTCCGCTGGCGATCTCCGTTGAGAAGCGGCTTTACGGAAGCGAGTGTTACTGCGAGAATTCTTCCGAACACGATTCTGGAAGACACGTCACACCGCATTCACTCACAACGGACAACAGCAGCGAATTGTTGCTGACGGCAATCGAATTGAGTTGTTCCTGACAACAAGCAGACCGCCGTGCGACTTCGGAGATTCTTTCTCGATGCTGGCGCATTCGAAGCTGTTGCATCTGATCAAATCGGGCGCCGTGCCCCACCGCGCACAGCTGTCGCGTTGGCGAGCGATGGCCGAGGAAATTATTGCGAAATCGGACTCTTACAATTCCCTTAGCGATCAGGAACTGCGCAAACGGGGCCTGGAGTTGACCTGGAAGGCCCGCACAGCACCCGAACTGGACGACCTTCTGCTCGAATCGTACGCGCTGGTCCGCGAGGCCGCGCGGCGGTCGTTGGGCATGTCCCACTACGCCGTGCAGCTGATGGGAGGAATTGCCCTGTTTGAAGGAGGCATCGCCGAGATGCAAACCGGCGAGGGGAAGACCCTGACCGCCGTCCTTCCCGCGTTTCTGCGTGCTCTGCCCGGGCGGGGTTGCCACGTCATCACCGTGAACGACTACTTGGCCGGCCGCGATGCAGAATTAATGCGGCCGGTGTACGAGATGCTCGGGATGACAGTCGGTTGCGTTCAAAGCGACTCAACGCCCGAAGATCGCCGCAACGCGTACTCGTGCAGCATTACTTATGGAACCTCCAAAGAGATCGGTTTCGACTTCCTGCGTGACAGGCTGCAACTGGGAGAAGCCGCTCTGGAACGCGAACAGCATCCACACCTGTTGTATCGCCCGCATCGCAACCCAGCAGTCGTGCAACGAGGACACTACTTCGCGCTGATCGACGAGGCTGACAGTGTCCTGATCGATGAAGCGCGAACACCATTAATCATCGGCCTGAAGCAGCAACCCCGGGCCGCGAACGTGATCCTGCACCGTTGGAGTTGGCGGACAACATCGAAGCTGGAACCCAACCTGGACTTTGTCTACGAGCCGAAACGGCGCTCGGCTTATCTGACCGAGGCCGGCTGTCGCAGACTCCTCCTGCTCCCCAAACCATCGGTCCTGGATACGATCGACACCGAACGACTCCACAAGCATGTCGAGAAAGCCTTGACCGCCCGGTTCGGCTTCCAGCGAGATCGGGATTATGTCATCGTCGATGACGAAATCGTGATTGTCGACGAGTCCACCGGTCGCATGATGGAAGGTCGGACCTGGCAGGACGGACTCCACCAGGCCGTCGAAGCCAAAGAATCGGTCCCCATCACGGCCGAGACGGGGATGGCCGCGCGGATCACCGTGCAGAGTTTCTTCCGCCAGTACGAACATCTCGCCGGCATGACGGGGACGGCAGTGCAGGCCCGCAAAGAATTCCGCAAGTCGTATCGATTGGGTGTCTCGGTGATCCCAACGAATCGCCCCTGTATTCGTACGAGTCGCCAGCCACGTGTCTTCACCACGTTACAGGCGAAATGGCAGGCCGTCACCGAGGAAACCGAACGGTTGATTCAACAGGGCGCCGCCGTCCTGATCGGCACACCGTCGGTCGAGGCGTCGGAGGCGCTCGGCCAACTTCTCTCGCAACGATGTCTCGAACATCAGATTCTGAACGCCCGCTATCACGAATTGGAAGCGGAAATTGTCGCGCGGGCCGGACACGTCGGCCGCGTGACCATCGCCACTAACATGGCCGGCCGCGGGACAGACATCATCCTCGACAACGCGGTCCGTGATCGGGGTGGCCTGCAGGTCCTGGCGACCGAGATGCACAGCTCGATCCGCATCGATCGCCAGTTGGTTGGCCGGTCCGCACGCCAGGGCGATCCGGGCTGCTACCAGTTTTTTCTTTCACTCGAAGATGAACTGCTCCGCGTTCTCGAAGACGACAAGTTGCAGAGACTCCGCCGCCGGGCTCGCCCGAACAGCCAGGGTGAACTCTCCCGAAGTTGGATCCGCTTCTTTCGACGGACACAACGGCGTCTGGAGAAAACGCACACCAAACAGCGGGGACAACTGCTGCGACAGGAACACCTGCGGACCAACAACTACGTCCGCATGGGGCTGGACCCGTTCCTCGAGCTGACCGAGTAGCCGACCGCGCGCTACTTCTTCGACGGCGGTTCGTCGGCATACTTCCGCTGCCAGAGTTCTTCGAAGCGATCCTTCGTTTTCTGCAGTCGATCCGCGTAGTTCTGCTGCTGGCGTTGCTCCCAGAAGTCGATGACTTCCTGCGGTTCGGGAATGCGTCCCTTGTCGTCGATGTCGACAATCCATTCTTCCAAACGTTGAGCGAGTTTCGCCTTCACGTCGGCATACTGTGGGTCGCTGGCGAGGTTATGGATTTCGTACGGATCCTCCGTCACATCGAACAGTTCCTCAGCCGGACGCGAGGCGGCCATCAGAACTTCCTGTTCGGCAGTCAGCCGTCCCAACGCGTGCAGTTTCCGCATCAGCGGAATCATCGGATAGCTGACTTCCTTGTACCGATTGATCTGCAGAAACGGGCGTTCGGGCATGAAATTGCGAATGTATCGATAACGATCGGTCCTCACAGTTCGAATACGAAGAACCGTCTCGTCCCCTCGATCGCGTCCGCCGAACAGGTATTCCCGTGGCGGCGGAGCATTTTCCCCGAGGAATGTCTCCCCCTGCATCGTGGGGGGGACGTCGATCCCCGCGATCGCCAGCGACGTGGCCGACCAGTCGAGCGAACTAACGAGTCGGTCGCTGACCGTTCCTGCCTGAAAGCCGGCCGCAACAGGGATGCCCGCAGGCCAGGCAACAATAAACGGGACATGCAGACCACTATCGTAAGGCCACTGCTTTCCGCGGACGTGCGCCCGGCCGTGATCTCCCATAAAGAAGACTACCGTATTCTTGTCGAGCCCCTGTTCTTTCATCAGTTCCAGAATCATGCCGATCTTGCGATCGAGTGTCATCGCCGCATTGAGGTACTGTGCCCAGTCTTCACGTGCAATGGGGTGATCCGGATAGTAGGGGGGAAGGTTTACCTTCTCCGGGTCGGCCGTTCGCTCGAGACCAATGTGGGCCTTGTCCCAATCTCTACCACGATGCGTCTCCGGGAAATTGACCTGCGCATAGAACGGCTGATGATCGCGCAGGTCATCCCATTGGTCCGAGTCGAAGGGTTTTCCTTCGTAGTGGAAATTCCAGTCCGTCTTGCCCGTCCCCTTGAAGGGGATCGACTTCGGAAAATGTCGAACGTTGGCCGTAAAGTATCCGGCATCGCGGAACCGGTCGGTCAGCACGCGCACACCGTCTGGCAAAGCGAAGCCGTCATTGCGATGCGATCGATGATTGTGAGCTCCGATCGACATCGCATACATCCCCGTCATAAACGAGGAGCGACTGGTCGAACAGACGGGCGTCACCGTGAACGTCTGCGTGAACCGCATGCCCCGATCGGCCAGAGAATCGATCCGTGGTGTCCAGACCTGAGGATGGCCGTAGCAACTCAGTTCCGGCCCGAAGTCTTCGGCAATCAACCACAGAATGTTGGGGCGCGCACTTGCCCTCGAATCCCGTTCTGCCGCCAGCAGATTGGCCTGCAACAGGCTGCTTGCACAGACAAAAGCCAGGCAGAACATACCGGCGTGCTTTGCCGACAAGATGAACGAGCGCGTCGTTCCCGGCGACCGGCCTGTCAGTGGGCGCATCGGTTTCCTCCTTGCATTTTCTTCGGGAAAGCGTTAGTAGCCCAGAGACCACATCGCATCAATCTCTGGACGTCTTGGCTGTGTGGAGTGTCTGAGCGCAACATGACAGTCCCCCACCATTGAAGACAAATCATGCAGAAAACGCCAGCACTTCTCGGCGGGCTCGGGGCCGCAGCCGTCTTAGGACTGATCCTGCTGAACGCCGACTGCAGCCCACCGGCCTGTCGGAA
>CALJUK010000603.1 GCA_937975745.1 uncultured Planctomycetaceae bacterium
ACAGCTCCAGATGGGATGGTCCGCCTGCCATCGTCAGCCAGATAACCCGCTTGGCCTTCTGTGGTAGGGACACATTCGCCCGCGTTCCACCGGCCCCAGCCGCTTGCAGCAGTGACGGATCGAGCAACGATGCCAGCGCAGCACCAAAGACGCCCTGGGAACTCCGTTCCAGAAACTGGCGTCGATGAACAAATGGCAGAAAGCTTGTCACAGCGTATCCTGGCTTACGACGAATGGTTATGGGCGTGTGATCGTCTCGTGCAGGTTCAGCAGCACTCGCGCAACGTGAGTCCAGGCGGCCAACTCCGCCTTGTCGAGCGAATCGGGCACGGGCGTTTGTCCGACGCTCAGCAGCTTGGCAGCGGCGTCCGTATTCTCGTGGTAGGCTACCTGATGCTTCGCCAGAAGACTCTCGACCGTCTTGAGTTCTTCCGGCCGCGGATCTCGCTGGAGCGCCTGCTGCCAGGCCCAGGAGATCCGTTCGCGGGTCGTCCCGTGGCACTCACTCAGAATGCGGGCGGCGAAGACCCGCGAGGCTTCCACATACGTGGGATCATTCAACAGCACGAGCGCCTGCTGTGGGATGTTCGACCGGCTCCGTTCGGCGGTACATTCTTCGCGACTGGGGGCATCAAACGCCAACAGACTGGGATGCAGAAACGACCGCTGCCACCACGTATACAGACCCCGGCGATGTTGCAATTCGCCGGTGTCCGCCACGTAGGTTCGCCTCGGAAAGTTAAGGTTCTCCCAATAGCCTTCGGGCTGGTACGGCTTGACGCTGGGACCGCCGATCTCGGGCGAGAGAAGACCTGCAAAGGAGAGTGAATAATCACGGACCAGCTCGGCATCCATCCGGAAAGGGGTCTGCCGGGCGTATTCACGATTGTACGGATCGGCTGCCAACAGCTCGGGCGTGGCTGTGGAGACCTGCCGATAGGTCTGGCTGCTGACAATGACACGAACCATGTGCTTGAAGTCCCAGCCGGAATCCATGAACTCGCATGCAAGCCAATCGAGAAGTTCAGCATTGCGGGGCGGCTCTCCTTGTGCCCCCAGGTCATCGAGCACCTTACTGAGGCCGGTTCCGAAGAGTTGCTGCCAGAGGCGGTTCATCACGGTCCGCGCGGTCAGCGGGTTCTCGCGTGAGACAAGCCAGCGGGCCAAGTCCAATCGGCTGAGCGAACGGTCTCCAAAGTCCGGCTGAGGCAAATAATGAGGCAGCGCCGGCTGGACGACTTCGCCGCTCTCGTCCATCCAGTTGCCGCGGGGAAGAATGCGGACCGTCCGCAGGTTGGGCGCATTCGAAGCACTCACCAGGCATTTGGGCAGAGAATTGTAATAGGCGTTGCGTTCCTGCTCGGCCTTGGCGAACGCGTCGAAGTCGGCCTGACGCGACGAATCAACGTACGTCCGATAGTAGGCCTGAATGGCCTCCTTTTCCTTCGAATTGCGTTGGCCGGTGCCTTTCTTCAGCGCATCGACGGCAGCCTGCGCGGCTTTCTTGGCAGCGTCCGGGGCCTGGGACTCTTCGGCGAGCTCCGGAAGATTCACGCCGTCGGCAGCCAGTTTAGTTTCCCATTCAACCTGAGCCGCGTCGAGCATTGCGGCTGCCTCGTCGCGAAGCTTGCGTGCCTCGGCCAGTTTGGCATCCAACTCTGCCAGATGCTGTCGTTCCGATTCCGAAGCGACAATCATGCCATCCTCGCGGCGACCAATCACCGGTTCTTTAATGTCGGCGAAGAACGCTGCCAGAGAGTAGAAGTCCCGCATTGTGAACGGGTCGAACTTGTGGTCGTGGCATTGCGCACACCCGGTCGTCTGTCCCAACCAGACGGCACCGATCGCCCGAACACGATCGGTCAGCATCCGGGCTTCGTAGTCTTTGGCCTGCGCGCCCCCTTCTTCCGTACTGAGCAGCAGCCGATTGAATGCCGAGCCAACACGCGTTTCCATCGTGGCATCGGGAAGCAGGTCGCCGGCAATCTGCTCGATGGTGAATTGATCGAACGGCTTGTTCTTGTTGAAACTTTCGATCACCCAGTCACGGTACGGCCAGACATTGCGTGGAACGTCGCTGTGATAACCAATCGTGTCGGCATATCGAACGACATCCAGCCAGCCGATGGCCATTCGCTCGCCAAAGTGCCGATTCGCCAACGTCCTGTCGACCAGCCGTTCGTACGCGCCCGGCTTGTCGTCGGCTTCAAACGCAGCTACTTCGGCGGGAGTGGGCGGAAGCCCGAGCAAATCGCTGTCAAGCCGGCGAATCAATGTCCGCCGGTCCGCCTCGGGCGAGGCCTGCAGTCCGATTTCTTTCAGCCGCCGCTGTACCAGAAAATCGACACCGTTGACACCCGCGGGAATGTTGGCCTTCACAGGCAGCTCGTAAGCCCAATGGCGCTGGTACTCCGCTCCTTCGGCAATCCAGCGTTTGAGAATTTCCTTCTGTTCATCGGTCAGATGCTTGTTCGACTCGTCCGGCGGCATCTTCAGATCGACATCGTCGCTGAGAATCCGCTCGACAAGTGAACTCTCGGCCGGATTGCCCGGCGTGACGGCTCCGGTTTCGACGGCCGATTCCCGCAGATCGAGCCTGAGGTCCGCCTTCCGTTGCTTCTCTTCGGGCCCGTGACAGAAAAAACAGTTATCCGACAGAATCGGCCGAACGTCCCGGTTGAATTCGTTCTTGCTGTCCGCCGACGCCGGCGCCGTCAGGCAGTACGCGGAAGCGGCAATCATCAGTGTGATCAGGTTGCGAACCATCCTGAGGAACGGGCGGGACGCCGATTTGTAGATCATCGAGAAAGCTCCAATTCAAACTGGAGGGACCGTGTGACGCATTCGTCCGCTGCTGTGTTCCCGTAGATTCCGGCAGTGGGAACACAATCACAACAGGCGCTGGCAGCTTCTGTGAAGTCGATGCGGCAGGGCAAACTGGCTGCCGCTTCCGGGTGGGACACTGGATCGGTGCGGCGGGCCAATGGAACTGCCGCCCGGGACGAGCAGACTCTATTGGCCGACATTCAGGCATGGCATGGAACCCTTTTTATCTTCCCGAGAATGATCCGGTCGGTCAAGCAGTAAGTTGACGGTGTTCGCTCTCACAGCCCCTCTCGTGTCAATTTCCGTAGACCGCTATCAGACACACTCGCCGCCGCTTAGAATGCAGTTCAAACCTTGTAAAGAATGGTCGGCCACACTGTGCGAAAAATGACCGAAGAACGGCCCGATTGGGGAAGCCAACCGCCGACGACAAGTCGCCCGTGACGATCCGTCCGGACCGCGTCGGGATGACTTCCCCCGAAAGATCACGCTGCATGCAACACGCGGGCGAACTGCCGCCCGCAAGTTGCAGTCCGTCAACGAACCTGGTGAGTCACTGACGGCGGGACCTTCGGCCAAGCCAAGTCACATACTTGTCATGACTGACAACAACCAATCTGCCGGGAGCGTCATGCGATCGCTCGATCTGACCGTGCTTGTCGTCTACGTCGCCGGTGTTGTTGCCTTCGGCTGCTGGTTCGCACGGCGAAGTCAGACAACGGACGAGTTTACCGCGGCGGGCGGAAGACTTCCCAGTTGGGCCATCGGCCTGTCACTGTTCGGCACGTACCTGTCGAGCAACACGTTCATCGGGAACCCGGGCAAGGCATTCTCGTCCAACTGGAGTTTCTTCGTTTTCGGGCTGACAATTCCACTGGCCGCCTGGATCGCGTCCCGCTGGTTCCTGCCGTTCTATCGGAAGTCCGGACACATCTCGGCGTACTCGCATCTTGAAGAACGGTTCGGCCCCTGGGCCAGAACGTACGCGGTGATCTGCTATCTTCTGACGCAGGTCAGCCGAACCGGAACAATCATGGTGGGTGTCGCGATCGGCCTGCACGCTGTCACCGGCTGGGATGTGCGAGCCATCATCGTCGCGACAGGTGTTCTGGTCACGGCGTACACGCTGACTCTGGGAGCGATCGTCGTCGTGGGTGTCCTGTGGTTCGGTGAACCAACCGGAACCGAGATTCTGGCACGCGCCTGGCGTTCGGATAAGTTTTCGCTCGGCAGTTTTTCGTTCGACCTGACCCAACCCACTTTCTGGGCGGTTCTGGTGTTCGGAATTTTCATCAATCTGACTAACTTCGGAATCGACCAGAATTACATCCAGCGCTATCACACCGCCCGTTCGCTGGCCGATGCGCGCCGTTCGCTCTGGCTGGGGACAGTCACATACATTCCCGTCTCGGCCCTGTTCTTTCTGATCGGCACGCTGCTGTGGGGCTTCTACCACGCGGACCTGCACACGGGCGAGATGGCCGAGCTGGAAGCACTGCGGGCTTCCACCAACCGACCGGCTGGCGACAATGCCTTGCCGCATTTCATGGCCAATCACCTCCCCCCGGGAGTGGGAGGCCTGATGGTCGCGGCGTTGTTCGCAGCCGCCATGAGCACAATTGACACCAGCCTGAACAGTTCGGCAACAATCACGCTGAAGGACATTTTTCACAAGCGAGTTTCGGGCGACCCCGCGAAGTCGGAAATGCGCATTCTGCGTCTCTCGACACTGTTCTGGGGAGTCGTCGGAACATCGGTGGCGTACGTCCTCACCTATGACAGCAGCAACATTCTGGACGTCTGGTGGACTCTCTCAGGAGTTTTCGCTGGCGGAATGCTGGGTCTGTTTCTCTTGGGACAAATCGCACAGCGAACCACGGGCTCGGCCGGCGCAATCGGCGTTGCCGTGGGCGTGCTCATCATCGCCTGGATGTCCTTTGCGAATGCCTCCTGGATGCCGGACCGCCTCCGGTCTCCGCTCGACGGCCTGTTAACCGTGGCTGTAGGAACGCTGAGCATCCTCCTCACGGGACTGCTCGTAGCCCGGCTGCAATTGCATCTCTGCAGGAACACGACCCATGGCTGAACCACTCAAAGGAATCGTGCCCCCGCTGGTGACACCACTCCAGAATCGCGACTCGCTGGACGAGCCGGGGCTTGAACGACTGATCGAACATGTGATTGCCGGCGGCGTGTCCGGCTTGTTTATTCTCGGGACAACCGGCGAAGCCCAAAGTCTGAGCTATCGCCTACGCCGCGAGTTGATCACGCGTGTCTGTCAGCAGGTCCAGAACCGATTGCCTGTGCTCGTGGGAATTACAGACACCGCGTTCGAAGAGTCTCTCCATCTGGCCCGATTTGCGGCCGATGCCGGAGCCACTCAACTGGTGCTGTCGACTCCATACTACTTTCCCGCCGGCCAGACAGAATTGACCGAATACATTCGTCATCTAGTTCCGTAACTCCCCCTTCCCCTGATGCTCTACAATATGCCGTCGCTGACCAAGGTCTGGTTCGAGATCGAGACACTGCGTCAGTTGGCCGAACTGAGGGGGATTGTCGGTATGAAGGACAGCAGCGGCGACATCGACTATTTCGCGAAGCTGGTCGGACTCCGCACACTCCGACCAGACTGGACGTTTTTCATGGGCCCCGAACATCTGCTCGCCAAGGCCGTCACGCTGGGAGGCGATGGCGGGGTCTGCGGCGGCGCCAACATCTTCCCCCGCTTGTTCGTCGAGACCTATCGGGCGGCCTCAACGGGCGACGAGCCGGAACTGGCCCGGTTGCAATCTCAGATCGATTCGTTACAGCGGATCTACGAGATCGGCAAATACGCATCCCGGCATATCAAAGCGACAAAAAGTGCACTCTCCGTTCTAGGGATCTGTCGCGACTTCCTGGCTGAGCCGTTTGACCACTTCAAGCCACCCGAACAAAGCCGCGTGGCAGCAATTCTCGAAGCACTCAAAGCCTCCGGACGGACCGCATGAAAACTCAACTCTGTTGTCTGACGATTCTCCTGTTTTGCTCTTCAGTCCATGCGGACCTGGAACCGCTTCGTTACAACAACCCCGGATTGAAAGTCGACTTGGGCGTCGGGCTGTGGGCTTGGCCGCTCCCCATGGACTTCGACGGTGACGGAGACATGGATCTTGTCGTCTCGTGTCCCGACAAACCGTCCAACGGACTGTACTACTTCGAGAATCCAACCCAGGACCCGTCGGTCAAATGGCCCGTCTTCAAACCCGGTGTCCGCCTCGGTCCCACGGGGCATAACGTTCAAGTCAGCTACGTCGACGGCGAGCCACGCGTCCTGAAAGAAAACTTCGAATTTTCACGCTTCAAGACCGACGGCCTGGCGAACGGCGGGATAAAGATTTACCCGACATCCAACATTCACGCTGGCAGTACCCGGGCTCGCATGTGGCGGTATGTGGATTGGGAAGGAGACGGCGATCAGGACCTGGTCGTCGGCATCGGCGATTGGAGCGACTACGTCTGGGACCAAGCCTACGATGCCCAGGGGCGCTGGCGAAACGGCCCATTGCATGGCTGGGTCTACTTGATCGAAAACCTCGATGGTCGCTACTCCAACACACCACGAAAGATTCATGCCGGTGGGGCCCCCATCGACGTTTACGGCTGGCCTTCGCCCAACTTTGCCGACTTCGACGGTGACGGCGATCTCGATCTGCTCTGCGGCGAATTTCTGGACGGCTTCACCTACTTCGAGAACATCGGCACGCGAGACGAACCAACATACGGATCCGGGTTTCGGTTGAATGCTGCCGACGGCAAGCCGCTGGTCATGCACCTGCAGATGATCACGCCGACGGCCTTTGACTGGGACCGGGACGGGGACTTCGACCTCATCGTCGGTGACGAAGACGGCCGGGTAGCCTTGGTGGAGAATGTCTCTCCCCAAAACACAACATCACCCGTGTTCAACCCGCCCGTCTACTTCCAACAGGAAGCCGACACACTGAAGTTTGGCGCTCTCGTGACACCGTACGCCCACGACTGGGACGGCGACGGTGACGAAGACCTCATCTGTGGTAACACGGCCGGCAATATTGCCGTCTTCACCAATCTGAATGGAATGGGAACCCAATGGACGGCCCCCGAACTATTGCAGTCTGACGGCAAGGTCTTCCGCGTGATGGCTGGTTCCAACGGCTCGATTCAAGGCCCGGCCGAGGCCAAATGGGGCTACACCACACTCTCTGTTGCCGACTGGGATGGGGACGGCCGGGACGATGTGTTGTACAACTCGATCTGGCCTCGCATTCAGCTGTTGCGAAATACTCCGGATGGCTTCACAGAACAGCCACTCCCATTCTGGACAAAGGAGTCCCCCCCGAAATGGTACTGGTGGCACACCACAGCCGAGAATCTGCAGACGCAATGGCGGACAACGCCGCTGGCAACCGATTTCGACGGCGACGGACAGCTCGATCTGGTCATTCTCGATCAGGAGGGTTACCTCACCTGTCACAGCCGTTCGAACGATCAAACTCGGATATTTGTCGATGAAGACAACAAGCCGCTGCGACTGAATCATCATTCCGCCGGACGCAGTGGCCGCGTGAAGCTCGACGTCGTCGATTGGGACAGTGACGGCCGACTCGACATTCTCGTCAATTCCGAGAACGCGGCATGGTACCGCAATTGTGAAACGCGGGACGGCAAGATCGTGCTGAAGAAGGTCGGTAATCTTGCCAAGCGAAACGTGGCAGGCCATACATCGAGCCCGACAGCATGCGACTTTGACAACGACGGCAAGCCGGATCTTGTCGTCGGAGCGGAGAACGGCCGGATCTACTTCATCAAGCACGACGACTGCATCGCTTATTCTGCACCGCAAATCACCGCCCGCGAACCAACGCCGCCGCCCACCCCGCGGTTTGCTGGCCTGGTCACCGAAGAGTTCATTTACGAGCGGGCTCCCTTTCCCCAATGCCACGCCTCAACTCTTTGCGAGACACCTCGCGGACTGGTGGCCGCCTGGTTCGGCGGTACGAAAGAAAAGAGTCCCGATGTCGGCATCTGGGCCAGCTACCACGACGGTTCCAGTTGGTCGGCACCAAGAGAATGGGCCAATGGCATTCAGCACAACGGACTCCGCCACCCCTGTTGGAACCCGGTTCTGTTCCAACCTCCCGGCGGTCAACCGACGATGCTCTTCTTCAAAGTCGGGCCCGATCCGCAGTCGTGGTGGGGCGAAGTCGTGGTCAGCTACGATTTCGGCCGTTCGTTCCGTAACCGCCGCCGCCTGCCAACGGGCATTGATGGTCCGGTTCGCTCGAAACCGACATTGCTGGCCGACGGGACTCTGCTGTGCCCTTCGTCCACTGAACATGACGGCGACTGGCGATTCCACTTCGAGCGTCTGCTCGACCTCGAACACCCCGAGTTGGGAACATCGTGGCAGCGAACCGAGCAGGAACAACAGGAGTTTCAGGTCATCCAACCGACCTTACTGACCCACACTGATGGAACGCTGCAATCACTGCTGCGATCCAAGCACGGACGAATTATCGAAAGTTTCTCGACCGACAACGGCCAAGGCTGGTCACAACTCACCAAGACCGCGCTTCCCAACAACAATTCGGGGATTGAGGCACTCACACTCCATGACGGCCGCTTTCTGCTCCTCTACAACCACATCGGTGAGGACGAGGCTCGTACCAATGGCTGGGGTCGCCGGAACGCGCTCCACCTGGCCATCAGCCAGGATGGACGGGAATGGAAGGCTGCCGCCATCATCGAGCAAGCCGACAAGGGGGAGTTTTCTTATCCCGCGATGATCCAGACCAGCGACGGCCTCGTCCACATGACATTCACCTGGAATCGGCAAAAGGTGAAGCACATCGTGGTCGATCCCGCGCAGATTGAGATCGGAAAGGTTCTCGGCACGGATGCCTGGTAGCAGACCGGTATGGCCGCCCCCTTCGAGGCCCGTGGACCGATTGCAAGTCAATCACGCAGTCACCTGCGCGGACCAGGATCCTCTGCCCGTTGACGATCGGCCTAAGGAAGGTCGAAGTCGAATCGCGACGCCGACGTACCGTGCACAACCGTCGGGATGCTGGAAGAACGTGACGCCGGGCGGCTGGAATACTTCTCGGCAAAGACCTTGACTCGATACTCTCCGGCCGGAACCCGGGCCATCGAGTACCGACCGTCCTTCACATCGCATCCCCAAGAACCATGCTCGTCTGACCAGAAACCAAGTCGTCCCGCCGCAAGCGGTTCTCCCGCGACGCTCACCGTTCCGGAGACCATAGCCGCCTCGTCGAGTTGCAGCCAGCGTGCATCGCCCGGCTCGAAGCCGTGAGGCTCCGCGTCGCCCGGCCGGATGATCTCCCAAGTTCGGCCCGTTTCGCGCAAGGCTGTCTCATCGATTGGCTGATAGGGGATGTGCAACTCGGGTGTTTCAATCGCTTTCCCCTGCTGTTCCCAAGACCGCATCGCGAAATCGACCATCCCCGTCGTCAGCAGACAGCGTTCGGCCGGGATCGGTTCCTTTCCAGTCCGAAACTCCGTCTGGATCGCATGCGCGAGCCCCTTGAACAGGCAGCGGTTTCCCCACGGTCCGACATAATGCGCGAATGCCCGCGAATCGGTCTCTCCCTTCAGACGGCAGCCGAACAGCCACCGCTTCGAATTGCTGCCGACGCGCAGGACAAGCCCCCGCATTCCGTCTCGGTATGTGAAGAGATGTCCATACAAGCCGTCGCCGGCAATCTCCTCGAGTGTGGGCCGCTGCGGACCAAACTCTGCCTGCAGCGCATCCTCCGCCAACTGCCGCGACCAGAGCCCCTGCTTCTCTGTCTCTCGCAACGCTTCGCCCGACAGATACTGCACGCTGGCGACACCCGTTTCGCCGCCACGACGTTTCTCGACGATGGCCTGCAGAACTTCAATACCGTGGATGTCGTAGCTTTCTAGCTCGCCTCCATGAATCGAAACGGCTTCTTCGATGACGGCATTCGGGGGAAGTTCAAAATCGGGCCGCCGCTGTGCGTAGGGTACCGAGCTGCCGCCAAACAAAGGAAAGCCATGTTCGCGGGCCGCGTCGTACATCTCCCGAGCCCAATCGAACCGCCAGGAGAGATGCTTGTCGTTGAAGTACGGAACGTACCGACCCGACCGCCGCATCACAGCGAGAGCCTGATCGAAAAATTCCTTGCGGGGATACTGCTTCTGATGACGTTGATTCGTCGGATACTCGCCATGCTCGCCAATCGCCAGAACGGCATCGACTGCAAGTTCCTTTCCCCCGACACACAGGGCTTCGTCAATGCTGTCAAACAGCGGTATCTCGTATCGCTCCGCGGCAGACCGCCCGACCTCCCCTTCCGGAAACTGGTCCGCATAAAACGAAACCACGTCGACGCCGGGGTCGACCAGCTCGCCGTTAAAGAAATACGGCCGCAAAAAGTTCTCCAGAATGTTCCAGGCATGAGAGCGAAACCGAAACTCTGTGAAGATCGCTGCAACCCGTGGCCGACGCGAACCAGCCGGATCAGCTGCGGTGATCGCAGACAACGGCCACTGTGATCCAACGGCAAGCGCCGTTCCGGCAGCGAGAAATCGACGGCGATCGAGAGGATATTCAGCATCGGGCAATCGGGGAGCATTGGCAGGTTGCGGCATCGTGCGGCAGGCTCCTCGGGAGGGAGAATCGGCGGGTCCGCTTCACGGGGTCTGGCTGCGACCAGCAGATCGGTCGAATCGGTCAGTTTGTCTTACCAGAAAACAGCCCGCCCGAGAACCAGTCTGGTTCCCTCGAGTCTTCGATTTCCGCTGATCCTCCTGTCCGGCCCCAAGTGCCTCTTCGTGATAACGGCTGGATACGTCCCGGCCGGCAGTCCATTCGATTCGGCAGATTCTTCCGAATCTGTGATGGCTGGCTCACGTCAGTGCCGCTTCACCATGTAGTTCGCGCAGCGGTGTCCTCCGCTCCAAGTCGGCCCATCCCGGTGAATCAGGCGCCGCCTGACGACCGACAACGGCAGCGAGTTCTCCGGCCACACGCAGTTGGAAGAAGCCCTGGGTTGCGCGATCTATTTCGCGGCTCCGCGAAGCCCGTGGCAGCGTGGCCAAAACGAAAACACGAACGGACTGTTGCGGCAATACTTTCCGAAGGGGAGCGACTTCCGTAAGCTGGACGCGGTTCAAATTGCCCAGGCGGTCGAGGAGCTCAACGAGCGACCGCGAAGGCACGACCAGTTCAAATCACCTCACAAACTGCTGATGCCCAAAATCCATGCACTTCAAAATTGAATCCACCACTCTACCACGAATTGGGTAAATATGGTCTGATCGTCAGAATTGGCTTCGGTTCCGGTCAAGGCCATCTGGTCGACGAATGCGGCCGTTCGATTTGGAGCCCGGACGACCAACGACAGAGTCGTGGGACACAGCCAATCGCTCGTTAGACCAACTCACCTCTCCAGACAGTCACGGCCTGACCACCAAGGACGACCCGGTCGCCGTTGAGTTGGAGTCGAAGCACGCCACCCCGGGTCGACACTTGGTTCGCCATCAGCGTGTTCTTATTCAGTCGTTGTGCCCAATACGGCGTCAAGCAACAGTGTGCCGAGCCACACACCGGTGCTTCGTTTACAATCTCTTATTCACTCTCCTGGAATAAGTTCGGCCACCCAACAATCTCGGGCACAAGCGCAACCGCATCAGGCTCCTCCTCGTGAATTTCCGAGACGTGGCGGAACACACATTCCCGCTTGATGACTCCGACCTGGACGTTGAAATAGAGTTCGTCCTCGTCCCGCTGCACGATCGGAGCAAGCAGAAATTCGCCATGCTTGCGGTATTCTCGCTTGAACTCTTGCAGCATGTCGGGATTGTCGGGAAGCGGGTGCATGCGTTGCACTCGGCTGGGAGTGGCCCGCTTTTTCTGGACGAACTCCCAGTCCGCTTGCGCAGATGAAATGCGGATCGAATAGCCGGCTGCTTGCCCGGGAATGTCTCCCTCAATCACCGCGAGTCGGATGTCGTCTTGCGGATCGGCGTTTCCCTGGGATTCGGTCCACGCGCGAAACAGATTCACGCCGGCCACCCAGTTGGCGAAGATGAGCCCCATCACTGGCGGAGCCTCGCTGGTCGGATGCCAGCGGTACGTTGTCGCGATCCACAACGCCCCGTCCCACAAAGGATTGTCACAGAATTGCCGAGCCACAGTTGCAACGTCATGAGACATCTTGATTCTCCAAGTCACCGACAAGGTGGCGGATCTTGTGGCTGTAGTAGGCGATGTTGATGGCATGGACGAGTGCGCTAAGAAGCTGAATGGCTACGAGTGCAAGGAGGAGGGCATCTGGAATCGGCAACCAGCGCGACGCCAACCACAACAGCCCGATCAAGGTTAACCCGAACGGAACACCGTACACGAGTGTCAACAACGATCGAGTTCGATTCGCCCGATATCTACGAACATCGCTGTCATGTTCCATTCCCAGTAGGCCCTCTGCTGCCAATGTCTTGGCTCAGTGAAGCTCCGCCTGTCAATCATCGGCGGGAACAACGGACTGATCCAACTCGTCGATGAGTCTTCTGAGCACCTCTCCGAGCGAGACCGCGTCGGCGGACACGACATGGGTCGCAGCTTCATCCACAAATAAATATCCCCCCGTGCTGTACTTCTTCGTCGGCACGATCTTCAGACGCTTTTCCGGATCATCCGGTATTTCGTAGATCAAGATACACCACCACTTCCGCTCTAAGGCGTTCCAGGATCGAACCCCGGCGAGTGCAAAGACCTTCTTGACCTCGTCGTTTAGTTCGTCCTCGGTTAAATCGTGTCGAGAGCCGGAAAGTGCAATCATCGCGCTCGCACCAAGATCCTGCGCGGAACAAGAGATCGCATACTTTGTGCAAGGCTCCCCCGGCCCTCCCAAAACCCGGTCCACGTAATGTCTAGCGGCAACGATGACAGTTTGATCGTTGAAGTAGACGTCGGCAAAGCGACTTGAAACTCTCGTAGACAAATCGTCACGCGAACCTGGAAAGAAGAACTTCTCGGCAATGACGTTCTTGAGCGACTGAAGAAAATGCATTACACCGCCCACCGAAGCACACCTGAGATTTATCGAATGAATTGAATAGCGATTCGTACACTCGGATGGTGGATGGCTGCCTCTCGTAGGAACCTCGCAATTGTTTGAGACTGCTGCGCCGTGGCCGCCCTGCGCTGCATTTTTCAACCGCCGTCAACACCCAACGAATTCCACCATTGCGCTCTCGTGACCCAACCCGCGTTCTTCGTCTCTGCAACAAGCCAAATTCACAATCCCCACCCTCATCCGATCGCCAGGTGATTCACTTTGCATCGCGTGTTCGAGCAGCGCATGTTAGAATTGGCCTGCCACATCCGGCTTTGCACGGAAGACAAACGTGCCTGTCCGCCCAAAGACGTTCCCGATGTGTGGGGAGACGAAGCACACCGTCAGTCCCTGGCCGATCCGCAGCATGAACGTAAAAGGCGTTCGTGAGGAGAAGAGGTCCTTCGCCCCTGACGACTCGGTCTGCACGAGTCAGTCTGCAGGAGGGCGACGAACAAGTTGAGGCAACGATGGCGCCGTACCAGAAGAAATGTCAACAGACGTCTCGCTCGCTGCAGGTTGGCCGCCGGGCGTTTCTCAAGAGTGGCAGCCTCGTCCTGTTGGCTGGAACGCTCAATCCGTCCAAGTTGTTCGCAGCCGAGCCACAGACTGCACTTCGTGTTGGTCTGGTGACCGACCTGCATTACGCTGACAAGCCGCCTCGGGGGACACGGCACTATCGGGAGACTCTTCAAAAGCTGGAAGAGGCTGCCAAGCTGTTTGAACAGCATCAGCTATCATTCGTTGCCGAACTTGGTGACCTCATCGATGCCGCAGACTCTGTCGAAACCGAGCGGCGTTATCTGACCACCATCAACCGGGAGTTCGCTCCGATCTGCAAGGACCGGCATTACGTCCTCGGCAACCACTGCGTCGACACACTCACCAAAGCCGAATTTCTTGAAAGCGTTGGACAAGAGAAGTCGTACTACTCCTTCGACCGAGGCGGTTTCCACTTCGTCGTGCTGGATTCATGCTTCCGCAGTGATGGCACGCCGTACGGACGCAAGAACTTTCAGTGGACCGATGCCAACATTCCAGCCACCGAACTCGAGTGGCTTGAGGCCGATTTGAAGGCAACCAAGAAGCCTGTGATTGTGTTTGCCCACCAACGGCTTGATGTCAGCGACAACCACGGCGTCAAGAACAACGCGGACGTTCGGCGGGTTCTTGAGAAATCTGGGAACACGCTGGCAGTCTTCCAGGGGCACAGCCATCGTAACGATCTCAAGGAAATCGGTGGCATCCACTACTGCACCCTGGTGGCCATGGTGGAAGGTTCCGGAGCCGAGAACAGCGGCTACTCGCTGATGGAGATCGACCCCAGCGGCACGATTCGCCTCACCGGCTACCGCAAGCAGCAGGATTATTCCTGGCGGCATTCTGTCTGAGACCCAACTCGAAATCGCCTGAAGGGAATGACAGCCTTTATGGTTTCGTCGTCCTTTGACGGACGTCGCTGTTGTCCCCCGTGCCCCGTTGAGAATAATCGCGACGGAAAACGAAGTTCACCGTCCAGTCCATCGCGACTCGGAGCTTGCGACCGAAGCCCGGCATGATTGCGAGGTAGACGGTTCGCCAGAGGAACCACGCCACGAAGCCGGGGAGGTGCACATTGAACACATTCGCGATCGCCT
>CALJUK010000604.1 GCA_937975745.1 uncultured Planctomycetaceae bacterium
TTCGAAATCTGCGAGTACGGCCGTAAGCCCAGCAAAGACGAACTGCGGGAACTGTTCCCGTTCTTCGGGGATGAGTGAGCGCTTCGCTGCGATCAATGCAGGATCAGGCTCACTCCGTTCCGTGCCATGTTGAAGCGAGGCCGATTCTCCTATCTTAGGAGGTCGTCACGCCCCGCCGTCAGCAGCAGTGGAACAGAATGCCTGTTGTGCAAGATTCAACGCCGGAAGCTTACAGAAGGCGCGGCTATGCGGTCGTCGACAAACTCCTGTCACCAGGCGAACTCGCCGCCCTGCAATCGCGAATCGCCGAGATCGCCGCCGGGCCCGTCTCCTCGTTCCCGCGCGAGTATCTGGAGTTCGAACCCGAAAGGCCGGAGTCTCCCGAGACGGTCCGCAAGGTGAACAACCTGGCCGAATTCGATCCCGAACTGAGGCAACTGGTTTGTGGAGACGCGATCCTCGACGTGGTGGAAACGCTGATCGGGCCGGATATCAAACTGTTCGGCAGCCAGTGCTTCATGAAACCGCCCGGTGGGGTTGAAAAGCCCTACCACCAGGATTCCGCCTATTTCTGTATTGAACCCCGCGCCCTCGTGACCTGCTGGATTGCGCTGGACGACGTCACCCTCGAAAACGGTTGCCTGTGGGTCATTCCCGGCAGCCACCTCGGCCGGCTGCACGACCACAGTGAGCCCTGGAAGATCGGGGACCGCGTCGACATACAGGTTCCCCAGAGCCGGATCGAGATCGACCGGGAGACGCCGATCACCATGCCGGCCGGAAGTTGTTCGTTTCATCACAGCATGCTGCTGCATCGGTCAGGGCCGAATCGGACCGATCGTTCGCGGCGCGGACTCGCCGTGCACTTTATGTCGTCCCGGTCCCGCTGGACCGATGCCCGGCGTGAGCAGCCCGACTATCCGTTGTTACGAGGTCGAGAGTATGAGAATTGCGTTTAGGCTGCTGTTGCTGGCGGTGTGTTCGAAATCCGCGTACGCACAGGAGGACAACCCGTCCGTCGACGTGCGAAAGACTCCCGGAGGCGTCGAGTACGGCGTGTGGGGCCAGACCGAGAAGTCGCCCGCCCCGACACTCCTTATCCTGGCCGGCACGATTGACGGCACGCTCGGCGGGCCGACCTACCGGCAGTGCGGAAACGAACTCGCGGAGCATGGGTTTCTCTGCGTGGCGATCGATATTCCGTGTCACGGCGACCAGACGCGGGACGGGGAACCATCCGGCTTGATCGGATGGAGCGCCCGGGCGGCGAGTGAAGAGGACTTCGTCTCTGGATGCAACGCGCGTCTCTCCGAAGTCCTGGATCATCTCATCGAAACCGGCGTTTCCGACCCGGACCGCATCGCCGCTTGCGGAACGTCCCGCGGCGGCTTTCTCGCGATTCATTTTGCGGCGCACGACGAACGCATCCGGTGCGTTGCCGGGTTCGCTCCGGTCACCGACCTCGAGGCCCTCAGCGAATTCAGCGCGATTGCAGATGATCCTTTCGTCAAGAGCCTGAGTGTCTCGCGGCAGGCTGAGCGACTGGCCGGGCGTCCCGTCTGGATCGTGATCGGCGACCACGACGACCGCGTCGGAACCGATCGGGCCATTGCGCTCGCCAGGCGGATTGCCGAGGCGTCCCGCGAAAAGGGCGAGGAAGGCCGCGTCGACCTGCACGTGCTGGCGGAACCGCGCGGCCACACTACGCCACTCGGAAGCACTCGGCTCGCCGCCGACTGGATGCTCCGCGTGCTGGCCCAGGAAACGACCGCATCCACCGCGCCGGATGACAGCTTCAACCAAACTGTGTCGACAGAGTCAACGGTGCCCGTGTCGACGCAGCCAGCGCAGACGCTGCTGCTGGTCGACGACCACCATGTGCTCTATCGGGCGGGCACACGGCGCGTGTTTCATCCGGCGGTACCCAATCCGTCCAATCCGGTGATTTACGAGGACAAGCCGTGGGAGATGGCAATCGGCTGGACCAGCGTTCACCGTAATCCGGACACCGGCCGTTACCAACTCTGGTACCAAGCCTATGCCGGCGGCCGGGACGCCCGCAAGTCCCATAAATGCGTCGTCTGCTACGCCGAATCGGAAGACGGCGTCCACTTTACGAAGCCGCAACTGGCGATCCACGATTTCAACAACGAGCGAGACCCCGGCAACGGCCATGCTCCCGAGACGAACATCGTCCTGTTGGGCGACGGTGGATACGGCGACCGCTATGCGAACTCGGTCGTCTTTGACGCCGCCGAGAGCGATCCGTTGCGCCGCTACAAGATGCTCTACACCGACTTCGGCCCGGATGCTGAGGGACAGGAATGGCCTGGATTCTTCGCCGCGTTCTCTCAGGACGGCGTCCACTGGACCAAGTCGCCGCACAATCCGCTGGTGAAGACGGCTTACGGCGGACGCGGGCGGCAGCCTCCCTACAGCGATGAAACGCCCTACGACGAGCGCTGGGACGAACACAAGGGGTTCCTTCGCAAGAACTGGCCGATCCCGATTTCAATGTCCGATGCGGCCGATGTCCTCTACGACCCGGTGCGAAAGAAGTGGATCGCCTATGGGAAG
>CALJUK010000605.1 GCA_937975745.1 uncultured Planctomycetaceae bacterium
TCCGGAGCGCGGCCGGGGAACTTCCGACTCGTGAACGAGACCGCCAGAATCTGCCGGTTCTCGATCGCCGGGACAACCAACCCGAATGCGTCCAGCGGATGTCGCACCTGCGACAACGGATACCCCTGGACGACGATCGCGCTGGAGGCGTACTCGATACGGGTTATTTGATCGGCCAATGTGAGATCGACCGGCCGAAGGATTTTTGCAGCGACATACGCCGGCACACAGACAACAACCGCGTCGAATGTCTCAACCGATCCATCGGCCAGAGTGACGTTCCAACGGCCGTTGTTGGAATCTGTCGTGGCAATTGAACGGACGGGTGTCTGACACCGCAGTCGCCCAATCTTTGTGACCTCGGACTCCAGACCTTTTAATAGCGTCCCCATGCCGTCTTTCAACGTGGCAAACAGACCATAGCGGGCACCACTCCCGACGTTATGCTCACCTGCGGTCGAGGCCGTCGTGTCATCCTGTCGCGACTTTGCAGCCCGCGCGCGACGCGTGGCCCGGATGAGCCCGCCCTGTTCGATCTCCATGTCCAGGAAGCGGGGCAGCGTGGCCCGCAGGCTCAATTTTTCTGGGTCGGAAGTGTAAATGCCACCGACCAGCGGTTGAACAAGCCGATCGAGGGTTTCCTGCCCGAGACGCCGCCGGACAAAGCTCGCCAGACTTTCATCGGGGTTATTGCGACGTGCCGGAACGAAGTACTCGGCCGCCAGACGAAGTTTGCCCCGCAGCGAGAGAATCGGCGTCGTGATGATCGGCCACAGCCGATCGGGCGACATCAGCATAAAGCCGTCGGGAATGCGAACCGGGTGTCCCTTCCGCAGCACGAGCGACCGCCGATAGCGTGCATCAGTCGGGATGAGTTGATCTTCGAGGCCCAACCGCCGGCAAAGATCGACCGCCCACGGCTTGCTGGTAATGAACGAATCGGCCCCCAGTTCGACCGTGTAGCCGTCGATCCGAACCGTTCCGAAGACTCCGCCGCACGAGTCGGACGCTTCGAACAGTGTCAGATCGAGATCGCGGCCGTTCTGCTGAAAGAGTTCCCCCAGCCGATACGCGGCTGTCAGACCGGTCAGCCCGCCGCCGATAACGGCGACGCGGCGGCAAACGGGCTGGCCGCTCACGTCCGAACTCCCATTTCGTGCACCATCTCGACCAGGGCTTTGACATTGGCCGGATTCATCTCGGGC
>CALJUK010000606.1 GCA_937975745.1 uncultured Planctomycetaceae bacterium
GATCGTCTCTCCGCCAGGCGGTGTTTCGGCCCGCAATGTGACCAGACCACCGGCGGGAAGTTTGCGAATCCCCGTGTAAATGCTGTGGGGGGCGGGGACGTAATTGTGCTGCATCAGTAAGGCGACGGCATCTCGGTTGATGCTGGCGGAAAAGGCAGGGTGTGTGCGCAGGGACTTTAACTCTGAAGCAAACAGAAACGTCCCCTGCGACCAGCCGAAGTAAACTGGTTTGATGCCGACACGATCGCGGGCCAGCGTCAATGTCCGCTCGCGATGGTCCCACAACCCCAGGGCAAACATGCCGATGCACCGTTCGAGCGTGGCCGTCAGTCCCCACGCGTCGACGGCCTCGACGAGAGTTTCGGTATCCGATCGGCCGCGAAAGACCGATCCGGACGACTCCAGTTCCCCGCGGAGAACCTCGTGGTTGTAGACCTCGCCGTTATAGACCAGCGTGAATCGGCCCGACTTCGATGTCATTGGCTGATGCCCGAGTGGGCTGAGATCGAGAATCGACAGCCGTCGATGTCCCAACGCCAGTCACAGGTCGGGCTGCGTGAAGACGCCCCCGTCGTCGGGGCCACGGTGCACCAGCGCGGCGGTCATGCGGTGGATGAGTTCCTCCAACTCACCGGCCGAACCGGGGGAAGAACGCTGCCAGCAGCCTGCAATTCCGCACATCGAAGATGCCTCGTGTGTGATGTTTGCCCGCGAACTCGGGATGACGTGGCAACCGGCCGCATCACTCGGGCGAACGGCTGACCTGCGAAACCAACTGATCCCACAGACCGAAGATGCGGTCGACGCCGAACCGCTGCGAGACTTCGCAGGCGTGCTCTGACATCGATTGACGAAGCGTTTCGTCTGAAAGCAATTTTCGCAGGCCTTCGGCCAGGGCCGGGACATCGTCTACCGTGACAAGCAGTCCGTCGACTCCGGGTCGAATGATCTCCGCCGGTCCCGAGTCGCAGTTGAAACTAACGGCCGGCAGACCGCAAGCCATCGCCTCTAACAGAGCATTCGGAAAGCCCTCGTACCGCGAACTCAGAACAAAGCAGCCGCCTTGTCGCATTTGCTGTTGCGGATCGGAGACCCAACCCGGCATCTCGACTCGGTCGGCAATATCAAGTTCGCGGGCCAGCTCTTGCAGTGCGGACCGGTCCGGTCCTTCCCCCAGAATGACCAGCCGCCAGTCGGGGAAATCAGCCTGTATTGTCGCGAATGCCCGTATGAGTCGGTCAAATCCTTTTTGAGAGGCGAGACGGCCGACGCCGATAATCTCGGTCCGGCGAGTTGTCCAAGGCGGAATCTCGGCCGGTGGTGGGGCCGAGTTGGGAATGACGACGCAACGGCTGCCGGGAGCAAACTGGGGGAGGACCTTCGCGATGTTGTCTGTCTGGACGACAACTGCGGCGGCATACCGATAAAGAAGCCGGCGCAGGAAATGCCAGACTTGGCCGATCGCATGATGTCGTGGATCGACTCGTTCGGAGACAATCACCGCTGTTGGCAGCCCAACGGCCGCAAGGAGCGTCAGAACGTTCATACTGGGAATGAAGCTGACGACGCAGTCCGGCGAAACGTCGCGGATGACCCGCCGGAGAGTACGGATTCGCCGGATATTCTTCCGGACAGAATCCACCAGGCCGGTTGATTCAGACATCAACCCCAGCGGAATACGGCGGACTTCGGCCGGGAGCGAATAGTCGTCGTCGGTCGCGTCGGAGAGCGTGGTGATCGCGACGGCATTTCCTGAGCGCACCCATCGGACGGCGAGATCCGCCAGGACCCGTTCGGCACCGCCGCCATGCAAGGACGGAATCGTCAGTAGTATCTGCCTGCGGTACGTGGGACGAGACTCCCGCTGGTAAGCAGGTCGGACAAGTTTACGGTCGCGACTGCCGCCGGGCGATTCGATCGGCGACGATTTAGGCGGCAGGCATTCCGCGTTGGTCGATCAGACGAGTTCGGGGATCGGTCGACCCCCTTCGACGACGATCGGTGTCGGGCGGCCTTGCGGGCTGATCCAGTGGCCGTCGAGCGGGATTTCGAGATGGTGGAAGACCGTGGCAGCCAGATCCTGCGGCCGGACGATTCCCGAGGCAATCGAGCCTCCGCGCGAGTCCGTGCTGCCAATGACCTGACCGTGGCGGAAGCCGCCGCCGGCCACCAGCATCGACATCACGTTGGTCCAGTGGTCGCGGCCAGCCTGAGTGTTGATGACCGGAGACCGACCAAACTCACCCATCATCAGCACCAGCGTGTCGTCCAGCAATCCTCGCTGTTCAAGGTCCTGGATCAGTGTGCTGAAGACACGGTCGACGCGGGGAAGTAAAGGCTT
>CALJUK010000607.1 GCA_937975745.1 uncultured Planctomycetaceae bacterium
TCAGCATGTCCGGCGACATCATCACAATTTTCGATACGACACTTCGCGACGGCGAGCAATCGCCCGGTTGCAGCATGAACACCGACGAGAAGTTGAAGGTGGCCGGTGCGCTGGTCGAGTTGGGCGTCGACGTCATCGAAGCCGGCTTCCCCATCGCCTCGCCGGGAGACTTCGAGGCCGTGCAGAGAGTGGCCCGCGAGTTCGGCAGTCGCACCACCATCTGTGGCCTGGCCCGCTGTCGGCCGGATGACATCGACCGAGCACGCGACGCCTTGCAAGACGCTGAGAAGAAGCGGATCCATGTTTTTCTGGCCACGAGCGCGATCCATCGGCAGTTTAAGTTGAAGATGGCCAAGGAAGAAATCGTCCGCACCACCATCGAGATGGTCGGACGGGCGAAAGGCTACTGCGACGATGTCGAATTCTCGCCGGAAGACGCCGCGCGAACCGAGCTCGACTTCCTCGGCGAGGTGGTTGAAAGAGCGATCGAAGCCGGTGCCACCACGGTCAACATTCCCGATACCGTTGGCTATGCCACTCCGAGCCATTACTTCGAGGTCATTCGGTACCTGAAGGAGAATGTCCGAAACATCGAGCGAGCCGTCATCAGCACGCATTGCCACAATGACCTCGGCTTGGCCGTCGCGAACAGTCTTTCGGCCGTCGAGGCCGGTGCCCGCCAAGTCGAGTGTACGATCAACGGTCTGGGTGAACGAGCCGGCAACGCCGCATTGGAAGAAATCGTGATGGCGATTAAGACCCGCCGCGACTACTACGGCGTCACCACAAATCTCAACACAACCCGGTTGTGCCCGGTCAGCCGACTGGTCGCCAACATCACCGGAATGAAAGTCCAGCGAAACAAGGCCATCGTCGGGCAAAACGCGTTCGCCCACGAAGCCGGCATTCATCAGCACGGGATGCTGCAGGACCGTTCCACCTACGAGATCATGCGGCCGGAAGATGTCGGCTATGTCGGGACCAACCTGGTTCTGGGCAAGCATAGTGGTCGACATGCGTTCCGGGACCGACTGGTAACGCTGGGCTATACACTCGACGAGGCCACCTTCCAGCGAGTGTTTGACGATTTCATCGCGTTGGCCGACAAGAAGAAAGAAGTCTACGATTCTGATATCACGGCATTGGTCGAAAATCGGCAGAGTGCGGTACCAGAACGCTGGCAACTCGTCAGCTTTCATACGTCGGGCGGGACAGGAACGATTCCAACTGCCACAATTCAATTGAGAGACACCATCGAGGACCGTATCGAATGCGATGCGGCCACGGGTGACGGGCCGGTGGATGCGGTCTTCTTGACGCTGGAGCGCATCATCGGCATCTCCGCTCGTCTGGAAGGTTACCACATCGACAGCATCTCACGCGGGAAGGATGCCCAGGGAGCCGTCCAACTGGAAATCGAGGTCGAAGGAAAGATTTACCACGGACGTGGCATCAGTACAGACATCATTGAAGCCAGTGCCCGTGCCTACTTACAGGCGCTCAACCGCGTGGTCGGAGCACAGACGGGAGCCCAACCGGCGGACGAACGGACACCTGGAGTGTAACTGTGAAGGCTGAACAGCAGCGTCCGGTCAGTTTTGGGCAAGCAGGATTGCGATGCAACACGTAGCAGACACACAGCCGGCCGAGATTGACGCCAATGGAAAGGCCACCCGGCCGACCGAATCGCGTCGGGGGATTCTCAGCCTGATCGCCGCACGAGGCTGGCTGCTGTTACCCGTCGCGGCAGTCATTCTGCTGGCCACCGTTATGTACAAAGGTCGGTTGGAGCAGGCTCGCCGCGCTGCCTTCCAGAACGCGGAGAGCGAGTCGGGCGACATCCTGGCCTCAGTCCGACCTGCACCGCAGTTCGAAGCTTACAACTCACAGATGAAGATTTTTCGGCTGGAAAGTTATCTCGGCCGGCATCCGGTGCTGCTGATTTTCTACGATGGAAAGCTCGGGGCGGATCAGGATCCGCTGCTCGCAGCCGCTCGCGTGCACATGCCTGCCATCGAGAGAACCGGAGCAAAGGTCGTGGCCGTCAGCACGGCGCTCCCGCAGCACAATCGAGCCATTCTGTCGCGGACTGCAGAGCCGTTTCCGTTTGATTTACTCTCCGATCCCGGTTTCATTGCTCACCAGTTGTACGGACGGCAAGATCCGGAGACGGGGGAAGCTCGGCCTGCCATCTTCTACATTGATCGTGGTGGCCGGGTCGCCTGGTCGGGCCGGCAGCCTGTCCCTTGGCAAAGACTCCCCGATGAGTTGGCGGATATCTGGGCCGGCGTGAATGTGCCGGCTACCGCCTCACCCGAATGATTTCGCGCAACACGCTCCCCATCAGAAACGACGTTCTCATGCACGCCGACTCTCTCCCCGATTCAGACGCATCTCAACCGGGCATCAAAGGGCAATGGGTTATTGCCGGCATGTTCGGTTTTGCCATCGTGATGACATCCATCCTGTTCATCTACTGGGAGTACCACACCGCCAAGTTCCGCCCGTTCCAGGACGCAATCGCGGCCGAGTTTCCCAAGTCGCGCCCTCGTGTCGAAGGGGGACGCCACAAATCGCAACGTGCTACTCCACGGATCCTGCGTGTGGTGATGAAGGTCGATTTCAACCCGCAAGCCGACAACGCGGCGGCAGAAGCCATTGTGGACCGTGTGGCGACGATTGCTGACCGCACCGGCTACCTGAGCAGCACGGATTACGACCTATTCGAAGTGCATTTGTTCTGGCCGGAACCGGAGAAAGAGATTTTGCAGCTGGAGATCACCCGCTCCATCAGCGAAGCGCTTCCCGAGGCAGGTTAGCCGCGGTTGGAATGCGGGTCGCGGCTGGTCCCGACGTGGACTTTGTTCGGCTGAAACACAAACAGAGCCCCCTTCGGCGACCCGAAGGGGGCTCTTTGTTTGTTCCGGTCGCCTGAAGAATCAGACGGTCGGGGCTGGATTCGATCGAGTTCTTAGTACGCATTGCGTACAACTGTGGCGGCGTTTGGACACCGAATGACCTGCGAATCAGGCAGTTTACGCCGCCGGAACCCGCTACAGTGAAACGCAGCGATCTAGAAGCGGTTCCAAAACCTCTGTGTGCTTCGTCTTCGTCCTGTGAATGCTGGCCGAAGACTCGCCACCAACCGGTTTTGAAACTGGTTCTAGTAGGTCAAGATCATATCGACGCCGAACGTGGTGAAGTTGTTCCGCGCATTCGGATTCCAGTCATGGCGAATTTCCGGACGGAACAGCAGGTTGGCGTGCGGACGAACGTTGACACCGAAGGTCGCAGCGTACTGCGAGTCGCTGTCGTTCTTCCACCATTCCACACGCGTTCCGGCTGCCAAGCAGTCGTTGATCGTGTAGATCAAGTACTGGTTGATGCCGTACTGTTCGTTGTCGAAGGTCGGGCCAGCACCAGACATCGCCGCGACATAGGCGTCTTCGAAGACAGCGTCCGTCTGGAAGATGTAGTTCAACTTGTCGGTCACAGCGACATCGACGACGAAGCTGTGGCTGTATCCCTCGTCGCTCCGAGCGCCGAAGTCACCAATGGTAGTGATGTAGGTGGCAGTCACATTGTCACCGAGGCTCTTGCTGAAACCACCGATGAAAATGTTGCCGTTGCTCATCTGATCGAAGCCGGTGTCCCAACCGAGGGTCCATCCACCGTAGACAGTCAAGCTGTCTGAGGCGTTATAGCTGACCAAAGCACCGGTGTGCGTGAACGGCTCGCTGTTGTACATGGTGTAGGCATGGCTGTAGAAGAAGTTGCCTGTTGCGGGAACGACTTCGTATCCAACCAGGGTGAAGAAGTGACCGACTTTCAGGTTCCAGTCGCCACTGGCAATTTCGGCATACAACTGCGGAATGGCCCAGCCATAACGGCCGTGGTCGAAACCGTTCCGGAAGTCCCACTCCCCGGGATCGTTACCGAAGGCTTGTGTGTCGGCACCGTCGACACCGTACATGGCATCCACGCGAAAACCCCAATCCAGGCCGCAGCTGCCATCAGCCAACTTCTCGGCATAGATCCATCCCTGGTGCAGGTTGAATGCATTGGGATGATTGTTAAACAAACCGTTGCGTTTGTTGTGGTAGCCAAACTGAAACCAGCCACCAACATCGATACCACGGTCCATGGTGCCGATCAGCCTGTATTCTTCGCCGAGGTTGCACCAGCCACAGGAGTCGGAGCAGCCATCGCATCCGCTGTTGCTCAGGTCGCATCCATCACATCCGCTGTTGCTCAGAGCGCCGACAGCGGCGTCGCAGCCGGAAGGGCTGCAGCCGTTGGCATCACAGGCAGGCGCACAGCCCGAATTCACAGAGTGTGTGTTGTGCACCGTCTGTGAGAACACGGCCTCGGGAGTCAACTCGTGGGGAATCTGTGTCGATTCACCCGCGAGCGCCGTACCGCTGATTAACAGCGCCGCTCCGATACCAGTTAAGCAACGGAACTTTATTAACCAGTTCTCCATCTCCATTGTGAGCTCCCTCTCATCTTTTGAATCGATACTGTGAATCGAAAAGGCCGCAGCCGGAAGATCGCTCCGGCGCTTGAGCATCTCTTCGGCGAGTGGCCGCTTGACTGCGTCGCTACTGAAGTGGAATCGCTGTCGGCACATGCCAGCACCGACCGCACGAGCACAAAACGATCAATGACGATTCCCACCTGCGTTCGAGAGTGTCACACCAATGGTGACGATTCTGACGAACACAGGTCCGCTTGCAGGAGGTTCGACACGATTTGCAGATCGTTCTGATAAAATCGATTCAGGCAGAAAGACTTTGACCAATCGTTAAGGTTGCTCTGACTGTTAAATTGAGATATTTGGCCAAGTTGCAACCATTACAATCGGCAAGAGTTCACAGATTTTGACGCGTCAGAATCGTCATCATCCGGACCAATGCCCTTATCTCTCCTATTCACCGTGCGATTCGCTAGCCAAAAACTTGGCACGATGAGCGAAAATTCGAGCCCCTTAACCCCTGAAATCCCTGCAACCCTCTGCACGAAGGCTTGCACGAAAGTGGGACGTTGAACGATCCGGCGAATCGCTGGGACGCCTCATGACAGGACCAGATTGGTCCATCTGGGTGCGGAGTCGGGCACACTCACTGCGACTCGGAGGGCGTTCGATACCGCCGGTCCGGACTTTCGCGCATCGGCAAATCACAATGCCGCGCAACGGGCCGTCCGCTGATCGTGTCCAAAGAGGAGACCACTGGCATACCCACATCGGGCGGAGTGCGGGACTCGCCGCAGCGAACGCACGGAACGCGTGCGTTCGGGCGTCGCCACTTCAGGGTGACGACGGCCTGGTTGGGGCGATGCAAAGAGGGTCAGAGGAGGCTCGCGGGGACACCGGTACGGAGTCCGCAATGCGAATCCGGTTGACAACCGGTCTTTCGCCGGGTCCAAGTCGTTCCCTCTGCGTCTGACGGGTGAGCGTAATAGACGCTCTCAGCAGAAGTTAAGAAAAGTGGACAGGGGGGGAATCGAACCCCCGACACCAGGATTTTCAGTCCTGTGCTC
>CALJUK010000608.1 GCA_937975745.1 uncultured Planctomycetaceae bacterium
CAAGCATTGTCGATTTCTCGAAATCGTCAAATACCAGTTTTGGGACAAAGCCTAGAATTTTTTCGGAAAGATCGGAGTCATGTCGAGCATCATTTGCAGAACGATTGCCGTTGTTGTCTGCCTGGCGGTCGCGGGTGTCCGTGACGTCAGTTGGGCACAGACAAGTGCCAGTGATCCACTGGCCCCGCTCGCACTGCGGAACGATTCTCCCGTTGCCAAGTTGGCCAGCACCGCACAGACGGGTTACCTCGAAAGCAATGAGGGGATCGAGCAGATCGAAGAACTGATCGCAAGTGGTAAAATCAGCGAAGTTCAGCCCATCGAAGTCGGCAAGATCTTTGTGGTCGTCGACTCCCTGGATCGACAGGGGGGGCGGATTGCCATCATGGGAGAGACGGCCGGGATCGATTTCAGGCTGCGGGCGTCGGAACTCCGCCGGCGGGTGATGGAGATTATCCGGTTGTTCAAAGAGTCACCGGCAGGACTGGGAAAGTTCGCGGATACCACACCGGTTGCCCGTGTTGCCCAGAAGCGGGCCCGTGATTTGGCCAAGTGTCGAGCGTTTGCCGCCCAGGGGCGGTGGGACAAGGCGGACGTCCTGTTCGAAGAGATTCTCAGCGAACTCAGTGTCGTCCGAGTCTGGTTGGGGGATGGCGGCGTCAGTGACGAGTACAATCGGTTCAGTCAGGAATGGGTGAAGGCCGTAACGGAACTCGCGAGCCGCGAAGCATCGGCACAATTGGAACGAATCGTCGACAATTCTCAGCCGAAGTTCGACCGCTTCGCCAAACAACTGTCAGACGCCACCGCAGCCGTCGGGACCGATGGCAAGGTCAAAGGCTCGGGAAGCGAAACAGAGTTATCGGGACCGGACTGGCTGCTGCAATTCCTGGAAAAGTGGAAAGAACTTCATCTGCGCGTTCTGCAGGCGTATGGCGATCGATTGGCCTGGCATTTCACAACACCCGGGCCGGCGACGGCTGCACGCGAAAGTTTGCAGCGCGACACGCGGGCTTCCTTCGATGCAACAATTGCCGCCTTGGGAGAGTTCGTGGCAGCCGATCTGCAGCGACCCGATCTGACAGAGTCCGAGGCGCGCCAGCTGTATGCCGACTACGTTATGGCACTTGGACGCATCGGCGTCTGGACCGGAGCAGAACGAATTGAGTCCGTGATTGGTCCCACGATCGCGAGCGCTGTGTCACGGTTTCCAACTCTCAGTCGCGATGCGGGCACGTACATGGATGCCTGTCACGATTGGCTCCGCTGGCAGGCCCGTGTTGCGAAGGCCTACGCCGATCACGTTTCCGAGGCTGGTGGATACACTCCTCTGCCGGCCGCACTGACCGCCGTGCAGGGCCAATTGCAGACCGGCCCGATGCTGGCAGGCTCCGACACCATCGCCCACGCGTTGCTCTTGAAACAGTCCGCCCCAACCGTTGCCGAATACGTCGGCAAGCCGATGATCGGGCAACGCGTTCTTGTGTCAGACTTGATGGAAACCGGAATCGGAAGCGGCCTGTTGAATTCACTTCCCCTCGCCGGGACGATTGGTCGGGTTCCCCAGGGAGTCGAGACGGGCGACCTGATGGCGGCGATGCAGCAGGGACTTTACGTTGGCCAAGGGGCTCCAGTCCTATCGATCCGGGCAGCAGTCGCCTTGGAGTCGGTTGCCAACGCTCAGTTTGAAAACATCGGTGGCGATGTGACCGAGTTCCGCGTCACATCCCGGACGAGCGAGTACTCTAACGCCGACAGCGATGACTGGGGTAAGTTTCGCGTGGAGCCGATCAACGTGGTCGAAGGGAACCAGACAACGATTGAATCCTCCGTCTGGGCCGAGTGTGACGTCCGCCCATCGTGGGGGCATCACCGCTATTTCTTCGTCAACTGGGACTGACCGCCGCACAACCCGGCCTGGGTAACAGCTTCTGCCCGCTGTTCGGCCCCGTCGGACTTGGGCACGGCTCAGACCCGATCATGGTCCTGACCTCAAGTCGGTTCTGGCCGGAAGCCGGTACGGAATCACGTCCGCGTGATTGGGCCGGGCTGACTGGAGACCTCTGAGCGGTCCATAAACCGTTGGCTACTGGTCAGTTCGCGAGGACGGAGGCCAAGGCCTCGGCACGGCTGGAGTAGTTTTTCCAGAGATGGTGGAGCGCCATGTTCTGGTAAACCTCAAGCATGTAGTCCGAGGTCCCGAACGCGGCCACTTGGCCCTGCTGACGCTTCACCGTCGTGGCTAACGTGACCAACGGACCAATGATGGTCGACCCTGCGTATTCCATGTGGTGAAAGTCAAACAGCAGGTGGTCGAATTCGCGGCCATCCAGCAGACGAAAGACGTTGTTGTATTCCACCTGCACTTCAGCCATCCGGAAGGAACCGGCCGTGACGTGTGGTTGCAGCACTAACACCTTGCCCTCGGCTTCTACCAGCAAGATCCGATTGTGGCGTTGCGCTGTTTCGAACGTCGTCGACATAGGTGAGAAATCCAAAACGGCCCAATGCAGCCCGACGGCGGCGCGTCGCCGGAGACTGTCTTTTTAAGGATGCGATTCGTCAAACGGAGTGTGGCAACAAAGGTGCAGAAGGACTGTCCATGACAAATCGAAGTCAGGCGCCCGCTTGGCTTTTGGCTACGGCAAACTGCCGGACAAACATCCTCATTGTACACCTCAGCGCGGGTTTCCTTAAGACTGCTTCAGCCGATCTTCGAGGAATCACGGCACAACGCCCGTTTTGAGACGCAATGGAAGCCGGAAGCTTCGGCACCGCCGGAAAAGTTCCACCACGGGCGAACGCTTCACTATTCGTCTATACGAACGGATTATGCGTCTCGATGGATCAAGGCCTCGTCGAAATAATTGATTCCCATCCCGGCGTCGATCACGATCCCCTGGGCGTTGATCCCGGATGAACGGGGACTCAGCAGAAATGCTACGGCGTTGGCGACTTCATCTGTCGCGACGGCCCGTTTCCGCAATGTGGCCTGCTCGGCATGCAGAAAACTGTCAACATAGCCGGGAATTCCTGACGAAGCCGATGTCTTCAGGAGTCCCGGACACACCGAGTTGAAACGAACCTGCGAAAACTTGGAAAACGACTTGGCCAGGAAGCAACGCACGAAGAAG
>CALJUK010000609.1 GCA_937975745.1 uncultured Planctomycetaceae bacterium
GCATTCGTTCGCGAGATACCGTACTGATTTGCGAAATCTCGTCGTCAAGGCCGTGTTGCGCGTTGTTCCTCGACTCCATCGGTCAGCCCCAGCCGAAACTTCCGCCTGCGGATGTCGTCATGCGGAACGCCGGTTCCAATAAGCCGCATCTCCCGCCAGGTAGAAGATTTCGTCGGCAATCCGCGATCGCAGCTCTCGCTCCCGGGACTCACCATCGGCCGTGTTCGTCAATCCGACTTCGCTCACCAGCACGTCTGTCGCCAGAAAGTAGCATCCCGCTTGCCCCGCTACGGCTTCCAGGGTGATTTCATACTCAGTAAGTGACGCAGCCAGACTGAGTTGCCGTAGATCGGCAGAGTCACAAGGCCGGTAAGGCGCCCACAGAACGATGGAGACTGCCGGATTCCGCTGGCGAAGTTCCTCGATAATCTGCCTGATCGATCGGCGAAACACATCGATTGGCGAACCATTGACGGGTGCTTCGTCGCTGCCGGACGGTGCCACGTCCCGAGGGCTCTTGCATACCGTTCGCCACAGCCAACGCCCCAGTTGGACCGGATGATACCGTCGCTCGGCTGTCTGATGGCTCGTGATGCTCTCATGCAGGCCGAAGTTCACAACCGCCAGATCAACTGCTCCAGCCAACTCTCTGAGTTGCCGACCTCCGTCATCTGCTGTCGCATGAGGCCGTGAAAGGTTCTCGATCTCAACTGCGAGCCCCTCATTCCGAAACAGGCCCGCCAAGCAGTCGGGGACAGCGGGAGAATCGGCCGAACGTCCGGCTCGCGAGAGTTCGTCCCCCAACGCCACAATCCGGAGTGGAGCGTCCCGCGCATCGGACGTGTGATAGAACTGCGACTTCAACCGATTTCCTCCCCTGCTCCCCCGGCTTCTCCGGGACGGTGGACAGCGCGGCGTATCCTACTCGCGGGGACGGATTACTGCGACCCCTTTTCGTCAGTCGCGGCGGACTCAGCGGCGATCGCGGCCGTCTCGACCGGAATGACGGCCACCTCGCGCACGGAACCATCGCGTTCGACTGTCCACATCGAGGGAATCTGTTGGCTGACGGCCTTATCACGGAAGTCTGACTCGGAGGCGAGTGGTACACCACCGATCGCGTACACCCGGTCGCCCCGCTTCAGCCCCGCTTTCGCCAACGGGGAGCCGGGAACAATATCCGTCAGGACCGCACAGGCCGGATCGGCCCGATCTGCCTGCCACGCGACACCCAGGATCAAGGGGGAATGGTCCAGCTGCACTGACAAATCAATGGGCTCGGGAAGTCCCGGACGCTGGACACGGCAACTCGTTTCGACCGGCGCTCTCTGGACGAGGTAGCGGATATCGTTCGACTCGGTTAGGGGGATCCCGTCAAACTCCAGAATGCGATCTCCAACCTGCAGCCCGGCATTCGCCGCAGGAGAATCCGGTCGAACGCGAGTGACTTCGATAACATGCTTCGCATCGAGTTCCGCATCCCAGGTGATTCCCAGCCGGGGAGGGAATGGTTTGGTGGCCGCCTCAAACCGAGCTTGCGACTCGACGTCTTCGTCAAACGACTCTCTGCGAAATGGCGATGCAGGCGAATTGGCGGCCTGCATCGTCAGCGTCAGCAGGTACTGAGTGACCGACTTCTCGCCGGCCAGGTTGATCTTCTCGACGTCGTCGCTGGGACGGTGGTAGTCGTCATGCAAACCCGTATGCAACATCAGGAACGGAATCTGCCGCCGATAGAAGGGCCAGTGGTCGCTGTTGTCCTCGATTTTCCAGGTGAAATCGAGTTTGAGTCCCGGATTCCGATTGGCCGACGAAGCCAGCCGGCGCAGGCCGACGCCTGTTCTCGTTCCGTGGACGATCAGCGTATCGGCTGTCAATCGTCCAATCATGTCGCTGTTGATGACCAGGCGGATCTTATTCAGCGGGACAGTCGGCTGCGTCAGCCAGTACTTGCTGCCAAGCAGGCCCTTTTCCTCCGCATCCCAGAACGCGATGAGCAAACTGCGCCGCAATCTGACGGGATGCTGCGTCACCGCTTCAAGAACTTCGAGCAGTCCCGTCGTCCCACTGGCGTTGTCGTCGGCACCATTGTGGATGAAACCGTGCGGGCCACGACTGTTGGAGGCTGTCCCGTAACCGACGTGATCGTAGTGCGCACTGACGAGGATGTATTCGTCCCGCAGTTCCGGATCGTTTCCGGGGACAACCACCAGGACGTTGCGAAAGCCCTGCCCGAAGTCCTGATAGAAATCGCCGTCATCCCCGCCTCCCTGACAATTCCAGTCGCTTAGCAATCGTCGCAGATAAGCGGCTGCCGCCCTTCCCCCGCGGCTGCCACCTTCTCGCCCTTCAAATGAATCGCTGGCGAGCGTCCACTGATGCCGCCGTAAGTCTTCGATTCGAATCGATTCAACCGCCGCGTTCAACGCCGAATCGTCGTCCGCCGTAAAAGATCGGCAGAACAAGATCAGTGTCGACAGGCAGAGAAGCAGTGTTTCCAGCCGTAGAACACTCCAAGGGGTGCTGGAACCTCCGCGTGCTTCGACCTCGCCCGGAAAATACCGGGAGAAACCTCGCCACACACGGGTTCTGCGACTGGTTCTCGCAGCCACGGTTCGGCGTTGTCCTCCGCCGACGTCAGAACGGGCGCAATACCATTTCTTGTCCATCGTGCTTCCTTGCGGAGCCCGAACCAGGGCGGAACCCGAACCAGGGCATTATCAAAGGCAGTGGCACCGAACGGAACGAAATCAAGCACAGATTCCGCTGGGGGAGCGAGGCGTCACGATAAGACAAGCCACTCCGCTCCCCCGTCTTCAACTCGATCTCTGACCAACCGGATCTACTGACTGTTGCGAGTGATTCCAGGCCAGTTGTCTGTCCGGAACGGACTCGCGGGAAGGCCTTCTTTGTTGTACAGATTACAGATCGGATTGTCGGCCCAGCCGTAGCGAACAGCCTGCGGGTCTTTCACATCGGGGCTCGAGACCACGATGGTGTCCCCATCGATTTTGGCATCCGCCCAGACAAACTTCTTGTCGGGACCGGCGATGGAAAACCCGGTTAATTTCCCATCATTCCCCTTGGCGACCAGGCCACCACCGACCGACTTGAACTTCAGGACCATCTGATCCCCCCGCTGCTCGGCCGAGAACAACATCGGACCGGAATAGACGAGATCCTTCTGTCCGTAGGTGTTGGCCAAAGCCCACAATGCCAGCCGCTTGCCGACATCCTGCTTGTTGCGGGGATGAATGTCGTTGGCTTCGCCGATGTCGATGATGACAGCCATGC
>CALJUK010000610.1 GCA_937975745.1 uncultured Planctomycetaceae bacterium
CAGACGATCTAGAACGGGATTGCTCTCTTGAACCCCTAAGACCGATTGCGCAAGGACACTCTGGGTCTGCCCGATCCCACACTGGAGCCGGAACGGTTCACGACCGATTCGAAGCAGTACGGTCCGCGTGTGGCCGAACGGCTGCAGCAGATTTCTGGGCTCATTCGGCTGGTCAATGAGGCGCAGGTTCATCTGGAATCGGTCCGCCCACTCCGAGAGCGGGAAAACTCGCCACGCTGGCGGGCCAACTACGATTTGATGGTGGCCCAGTTGTGGTGGTACAAGCTGCGGCTGTTTGAATACGGGCTGGCGTTGGATCAATTCGTAAGGCAGGATCTTCCTCAACGGCTGGCGGAGAATCCGAAGCACAATCGTTGGCAGCTTCGCGAAGCACCGACCGGTGAAATGGTGCTACCGAACACACGCCAGACGGCCTTGCTGGGTGTGACGGCCGAGGAACTGCAACTCGCTCACGACCGGGGCCTGGAGTTACTTCGGGAAGTCGAGCAAAATCATCCGGATTCCCCCTGGTCTCGCCGTGCAGTGTGGGAGCGTGAGCGCGGCTTCGGAATCAGCCTGCAGACGTACTACCAGCCACCACCGCGCCCGCCGTCCGGGAAACCGGAGCGGAAGCCAACGCCCCCGCCGAATCTTTAGCGGACGTCAGCCACGACCCGTTCGCGATTGTCAGGTCGCCTTGAGGCCGACTCGCATCTTCTCCATCAGGCGGATCAGCTGTTTCAGCTCGGCTGGAGTCAATTCGCAGGCAAGTTCCTCGTGCAACGCCAGCAAGGGGGCGTCAATGCGTTTCAGCAGACTTTTTGCGCTACCGGTAATCTCGACATAGACAATTCGCCGGTCCACTTTGCAGCGTTTACGCCTGACGAGTTGCTGCTTCTCCAGCCGATCAATCAGACCCGTGATTGCGGGAACGACCTGGATCATTCGATCGGCGATTTCGAGCGACGGCATGGGCTTCCCTTCGCCGCGCAATATTCGCAACACGTTGTACTGCGAAGATGTTAAGCCAAACTCCCGAAAGAAACGGCGAAAGCGATTCTGCAGCTGGTCGCTCGTTCGCAGGACATTCAGGTTGGCTTCCTGTTCCGGCGAATCGAACGGCTGCCTCTTCTTGAGCTCTCGCTGTAGACGACTGTCTGTCATCAGGTTGACACCTTCCAAACAAAAGTTTACGCAAAAATAGTTTATGTATCAAGTACTGGCTAGACTCCACGGTACATTGCCCTACAATTCGCGCACGCTGGAAGCGTTCGGCTGATGAACAGGACTTTTGGGACACGTTTGATGGTCAATTCGATACGACGAAATGCTGGACTCTACCGGGTCCTACTTCTTTGCAGCATGCTTGGATTCTCCCCCGGATGTCAGCGATCAGAAGAGCGACCCGCGCAGCAGGTCACTCCCACGGTAACAGTCGCTCAGCCCGTCCGAAAGAAAATTGTGGAGTGGGATGCCTATACCGGCCGGCTGGAAGCGGTCGAGTTTGTGGAAGTCCGCGCCCGGGTCAGCGGGTACTTGCAGTCCATTCATTTCGACGAGGGGCAGATAGTCAAAAAGGACGATCTGCTGTTCGTGATCGATCCGCGACCGTTTGAGGCGGAACTCAAGAGGGCCGAAGCCGCCCTCAGTCAGGCCCACTCCCAGATGCTTGTGGCTGAGGCCGGCGCGGCGGAGGCGCAGGCAGCGCAGCGGCAGGCGGACGCTCAATTGCAACTGGCCGACGCGCGTGTAAAGCGGGCGCGAGTCCTGAAGTCTCAGAATGTCGTCTCGGACGAGGAGCTCGACCAGAACGAGGCCGAATACAGCCAGGCGATGGCGAGCGTGGAAGGAAGTAAGGCGCGAGTCGGTTCGGCCGAGGCTGCCATTGTAACGGCGGCAGCGGCGATCGAATCCGCCGAGGCGGGTGTTGCGACGGCGGAGCTGAACCTCGACTACACACGTGTTCGGGCTCCGGTGACAGGTCGGATTAGCCGGCAGTATGTCACCAGCGGGAATCTGATCAGCGGCGGAACAGCGACGTCGACTCTGCTCACCACGATCACCTCGGTCGATCCGCTGTACTGCACTTTCGATGCGAACGAGCAGGAGGTGCTGAAGTACGTCCGACTGGCACAAGCCGGCCGCCGCGAGAGTTCTCGTGTGGCCAAGAATCCGGTGTTCATGGGACTGATCGACGAGGAGGGCTTTCCTCATCAGGGGCACATGGATTTTGTCGACAACCGCTTCGATACCGATACCGCCAGCATCCGGGCTCGTAGTGTCTTTTCCAACCGGGACGAGGTTCTTCTGCCCGGCATGTTTGCGCGGATCCGCATTCCCGGAAGTGCAGCCTATGTGGCCGTGCTGATTCCCGACTCGGCATTGGGAACCGACCAATCGGCGGAGTACGTGTACATTGTCGTCGACAACGTCATTGAACGCCGCGTGGTCAAGCTGGGGCCGATGGTCGACGGCCTGCGTGTTGTTCGAGAAGGATTGACGGGAGGCGAATCGCTTGTGATTGAGGGGCTGCTGCAATCGCGGCCGGGCATGACCGTTAAGACAACTCCCGGAAAGATCGAAGCGGTCGAAGATGGCCTCCCTGACGACTACGAACCGCTGCCTCGCGAACAGTGGCTGTCTCCCGACCCAGATCCGGCGCCCGCGTCGGAAGTGGCCCGGGCACTATCGGCAGCCGCGGCCGCCAACGGAGGCCAGAAGTGAGGTTCCCCCACTTTTTTATCGAACGCCCGATCTTTGCGTCGGTACTGTCGTTCCTGATCGTGATGGTCGGCAGTATTACGTACTTTTCGCTGCCTGTCTCGCAGTATCCGAATGTGGCTCCGCCGACAATTCTTGTTCGGGCGAGCTACCCAGGAGCGACGCCGCAGGTCATCGCCGACACCGTCGCGACGCCCATCGAACAGGAAATGAACGGCGTCGACAACATGATTTATATGGAGTCGTCGTCGAGCGCCGACGGCACGATGCAGTTGACTGTGACGTTCAAACTGGGGACGAACCTGGACGATGCACAAGTCCTGGTGCAGAACCGCGTCGCAGTGGCCGAACCGCGCCTGCCCGATCAAGTGCGACAGATCGGCGTGACGACAACCAAGCAGATTCCGGACATGCTGATGGTGGTCCACCTGACGTCTCCGGATGAGAGCCGAGATCAACTCTACATCAGCAACTTCGCCTTCTTACGAATCCGCGACGCGCTGATGCGCCTGGACGGCGTGGGAGAAATTCGCATCGCCGGCGGGAACGAATACGCGATGCGCATCTGGCTCGACATCGAAAAGATGACACACGTCGATCTGACTGCCGGGGATGTCGTCCAGGCGATTCGCCAACAGAATGTGCAGGTTGCTGCCGGTGTCATCGGACAGCCGCCGACGGACAAAACGGGGGCATTCCAACTCAACGTCACTACGCAGGGGCGACTCCGCGAAGCGGACGAGTTCGGCAAAATTATCGTTAAGCGGGGGGAAGACGGGCGCATCACGCGGTTAAGCGATGTGGCCCGCATTGAACTGGGAGCCCAAGACTACTCGCGGCTGAGATATTTGGATGGCAAGTCGGCCATCGCCGTTCTCGTGTATCAGCGACCGGGGACCAATGCTGTCGATACGGCCAATGAGGTCAAGCGGGCGATGCGCGAGATGGAGAAAAACTTCCCCGAAGGGATCGGCTACGAGATCGCCTACAACCCCACGGACTATGTGGAAGAGTCGATCGCTGAAGTCTTCATGACGCTGTACTTGACCACGGTATGCGTTGTGCTGACCGTGTTCCTGTTCCTGCATGGTTGGCGGCCGACACTGATTCCGGTGATTGCCATTCCAATTTCGCTGATTGGCACCTTTGCGGCCATGCAGAGTCTGGGAGTCACACTGAATACACTGTCGTTGTTCGGCCTGGTGCTGGCAATCGGCATTGTCGTCGACGATGCCATCGTGGTGGTCGAAAACGTTGAACGACTCATCGGGGGCGGGCTGCAGCCCCGCGAGGCGACACACAAAGCGATGGACGAAGTCAGCTCGGCCCTGATTGCAACGACTCTTGTGCTGATTGCTGTCTTCTTGCCGACGGTATTTGTCCCGGGAATCAGCGGGCAGTTCTATCAGCAGTTTGCCCTGACGATTGCCATCTCAACCTCATTTTCAACATTCGTTTCGCTGACGCTCAGCCCTGCGATGTGTGCCTTGCTGCTTAGGCCGAAGGATGCTGAGAAGAACCGGTTCGGCAAACGGATCGATCTGCTGTTCGGCTGGTTCTTCCGCGGCTTTAATCGCTTCTTTGACGTGACTAGCAACCTGTACGCTGCGATCATCGCGCGGCTGGTGAGAGTGTCCGCCGTTTCCCTGGCGATGTATGTGGCTCTATTGGTCTGTACCTGGTACAGCTTCGGTTTGGTTCCTTCAGGATTCATCCCTGAGCAGGATCAGGGGTACGTCATTGTCAGTATTCGGCTGCCCGACGGGGCCTCGCTGTCGCGAACCGACCTGGTGACGAAACGCGTCGCCGACATCGGAAGTAAGATTGATGGGGTCGCCCATTCGGTTGGCATTGCCGGCCTCTCGGGATCGACATTTACGATCAGCCCCAACGCGGCCGTCACATTCCTTCCGCTGGAAGATGCCAAGGACCGGGCCCGCCGGAACCGTGGGGTCAATGCCATTGTCGCCGATCTCCGACGAGAAATGGCGAGTGTGAACGAAGCGGAGATTTTCATTATTCCACCACCGCCGGTCCGCGGAATCGGTCGAGGTGGCGGATACAAAATGTACGTCCAGGATCGCAGCGGGGCCGGCACAAAAGTTCTTGACCAGGTCACACAAACGATGGTCACCCAGGCGAATGAACAACCGGGCGTCACCCAGGTCTTTACAAACTTTCGGATGAGTGTCCCGCAGATCTTCGCCGAGGTCGACCGGACAAAGGCCCAAATGCTCGATATCCCGGTCAGCAACGTGTTCGAGGCGCTGCAGGTCTATCTGGGATCTCTGTACATAAATGACTTTAACTTTCTGGGACGCACGTACCGGGTGACGGCTCAGGCGGAACCACAGTTTCGCGACGAAGCGAGCGACATTCTCCGCTTGCGGACACGCAGTGCCCGCGGTGCCACTGTGTCACTGGGCGCGGTCGTGGACGTCAAGCGGACGGTCGGACCCGATCGACTCGTGAGGTTCAATCTGTATCCGGCTGCCGACATCAACGGCAATACGTTGCCGGGATACAGCACCGGACAATCACTGGACACAATGGAGCGGCTGGCAGCGGAGAACCTTCCTCCGGGCTTTGGTTATGAATGGACTGAACTCGCCTACCAGGAAAGGCAGGCGGGCAACACAATCGCCTTCCTGTTCCCACTGGCCGTCATGTTTGTGTTTCTGACTTTGGCTGCACAATATGAAAGCTGGCTACTGCCGCTGGCCATCATCCTCATCGTGCCTTTGTGCCTGTTGTTCGCCATCATCGGTATCTGGTGGCGGGGAATGGACAACAACATTCTCACGCAGATTGGTTTCATCGTGTTGGTCGGACTGGCCTGCAAGAACGCCATTCTGATCGTCGAATTTGCCAAGGCGGAAGAAGACAACGGCAAGGACCGCTTTCAGGCGGCTGTCGATGCCTGCCGACTCCGTTTGCGGCCAATTCTAATGACTGCCTTCTCGTTCATTCTGGGCGTTATCCCGCTGCTGGTTGCCACCGGCGCCGGATTCGAGATGCGACGCGTCCTGGGAACAGCCGTCTTTGCCGGTATGCTGGGCGTGACAATCTTCGGATTGTTCCTCACGCCAGTGTTCTACGTCGTCCTGCGCCGATTCGCTCGGCAGCCAGCGTCGGCTACTTCCAGCGCGAACAAAGCGCCAGAGCGAGTGATGGCATCGCCCGAAACCAATTCAAAAGCGTAGCGCGAGATTCACGCTGAGAACCGAGACACGTCACGACGTGTGAGCTGACTGACTCGACTTCATTTGGTCAGGTGGCCAATCAGGTACAGCGTCGCGTTGTTGTACTCGGGATGCGATTGCCCAGGATGGACCAGGACCACATCGTCGACGCCTGCTGCCTTTAGTCGTTCTTCCAGCTTGAGCCCCATGATGCCCGAGTGCGTCGGGTCCTTGGGGGAAGCACCAACCACGGGAACTTCGCCTCGATAGTACAACCCGATCGGTGGGTCGTCCTTCGAGACGTGCTCGATCGGTGAGTACTCCTTGATCCACGGGAGAACCTTTTCACGGTTGTCGATCAGGCTTTGAAAACTCGGCAGACCGAACGCGTGGGCACCATAGCCGTAATTGGGCATCCACTCGCGAAGCTCCTTCGGGTCGAGCGAAACCTGGGCGCCGTTGACGGCAGCACAATACAGTCGCGTCGACTCCCGGGAAATCGGATCGTCACTGTCGGGGTCGGCCATGTCGTCGTGGAAGGCAAGCCACAACGAAGAGCACGCCCCGGCAGACCCGCCCGTCGCGCCGATTCGAGCCTTGTCCAGATTCCATTCGCCCGCCTTGGAGCGGACAAATTGCAGTGCGCGGGCTGCGTCTTCGAGTGGTGCCTTCACCGGCGGGACAACATTTTCCTCGACACCGTTCTGGACATAGCGGTAGTTAATCGCGACGACCGAAATCCCCTTGGCATTGAATGCGGCAGGGTTGGTTTTCTTGTCGCCGCCACGCCATCCACCGCCGTGAATGTAGAACACAACAGGCGTGGGCTTGTCCGATTTGGCCGGGTAGAAGTCCAGGACCTGCCGTGGATGTTTGCCATAGGGGACGTTGAGCTGCTCAGTCAGTTCCGCCGCAAAAGTCGGGCTGACTGCGAAAATCAAGACGATGATCGGCACGAGGCGGTTCATAAAGCCGGTTCCTTATTCATGTCCATCGAGAGTCGAAAACCAAGACCGTATCAGCAATCTGTTCGTGGTCACCCACGGTGTCTTGCCGTGTGTGGCAACTAGCTCGCGAACACGTCCCAAGCCATGTTCATGTCTTCGCTCACTTCGTTGGTGAAGTAAATGGTCGACGCACGTCAGCGAAAGAAGCAATCTCTTAGGTGAGGAGACGCGCATCTGATGTGAGCCTGTTGGATTGCACAATGGTGAGACCGCTTTTGTGAGTCATGGCCAGGACAGGTTCCTACGTCGGAGGGGTCGTTCGCGGCCGTTCAGCCCGTTACACTGACGCGAGCGTAACACGTGAACGTCCTTTGTCGCGAATTGCTCTCCACTCTGCAAGCGGGAGGCTCGGTTGATGATACAACGAGATGTGCTCTCTGCCCTTATCCTTTCACTCGTGATGGCCGGACAACTCTCCGCAGCCGATTGGCCACAGTTCCTCGGTCCGGACCGCAATGGAACATCTTCAGAGACCGGATTGATGGACAAGTTTCCGCAAGACGGCCCGGAAGTCGTCTGGCGGGTCAGCGGCGGGATCGGCATGTCGGCTGTTGTGATCGCTGACGGGATGGCGTTGACCTGCTGGAACGGTCGCGGAAAGCAATTGCTGTCAGCCTTAGATGCGAAGACCGGCAAGCCTCTCTGGGAGGCAGCGCTCGCCGACGCCTACCGCAACGCGATGGGGGACGGCCCGCGAGCGACTCCCACCATCCAAGACGGCGTGGTCTATACATTGACGGGCGAGGGCGTGCTTTGTGCGGTGGAACTCAAATCGGGGCGGTTGATCTGGCAGGTGGATGCACCGGAACAGTTTGAGACCGAGCCGTCTGAATATGGAATGTCTTCGTCACCATTGGTTGTCGGTGGCCAGGTGGTCGTTCACGTCGGAGGTAAAGACACCGCCGTGGCCGCATTTGATGCGAAGACCGGCAAACCCGCCTGGACCGCCGGTCGTGGGCCAGCCGGCTATGCGTCTCCGGCGCTGCTGGTCATCGACGGCAGCCCGCAGATCGTGAGTCTCACCGGACATGCGGTCATTGGGATCGCCCCCCAAACTGGCAAGACAGTGTGGAGTTACCCGTTCAAAACCGACTACGCCTGTAACACCGCCAATCCGGTCGGTGTGAACCGTGATGTCTTCATCTCTGCGGGTGAAAATCACGGCTGCGCATTGCTGACAATTCGCAATCAGAATGGCGCAGAATCCGTGGCCGAACGCTGGAAGTCACTCGGCGGCGGAAGCGTGATGCGAAACGAATGGCAAACGTCGGTCGTTGTGGACGGTTATCTCTACGGCTTCGACAATGTCGGGGCAGCGGGTCCCGTGACAAACCTCCGTTGTCTCAAGGTGGCCACCGGAGAGCCCGTCTGGCAGAAATCACGCTTTGGCAAGGGAAACCTGGTTCTCGCAGATGGCAAGTTGTGGATAACCACCATGGACGGGGAACTCGTTCTCGCGAAGGCGACTCCCGACGGCTACCAGGAACTTGGTCGCTCACCACTGTTGGGCGAGACACGCCAGACATTGTCGATTGCCGACGGTCTGGGCTATCTGCGAGATAACCGCGAAGTCGTCTGCATCAAGCTGAAGTAAGACTCGCATCAGTCGATTGCGGTGTTTTAAGAATTGCAATTCCACAGTCAATTCATGGCAGGGTGATATGAAATCGCATTGGATAGTCTGGCTGCTGGCTGTGGGTTGGCTTCCGTGGTCGGCAACAGCGGCTGAAATCAAGACGATCTGGCTGACCCATCGATCGAACGATCCTAGTCGGGTCGTGGTCAACTGGATCACGGACGGCCCACGGGACTCGGTCGTCCGATTCGGACCGACTTCTGAATACGGCAACACTGTCCGCATCGACGAGGCGACAACACTGCACCACGTCGAGATTCCTTCAACAATGGATGGGCCAGTCTGTCACTATTCGGTCTCGTCGGGAATCCATCGGTCGGCCGACGCCTCCTTCAAGACCTACCCCGACAATGTTTTGCGGGTCGCTGTCGCTGCGGACTGGCAACGGAAGGCTGACCTGTCGGCGATTCGAGCGGATGATCCGCATCTCCTGATGACGGCAGGCGATCAGATTGACCGACTTTGGCAGCAATGCGGTGAGGGACAGAGGGAGTGCGTGACACCCTACATTACGCTGATTGACAGTTATCCGGAATTATTCCGTTCGACTCCATTCATGCCCGTCCTGGGTAACCATGATCGGGAGATTCGCCCACGAGGAAGCAAACCTCCCGAGTTGCCAGTCTACGATGTCGATGCGACCGCCTTTCGCAGATTCTTCGAACTACCCGATGATGAATGGAAGTGGCATTTCGATGTCCCGATTTTTGGAGTTCGATTCGTTGGCCTGGATTTCAATCACATCTCCGATTTTGGGACGACGTGGCAATCTTGCCACGCCTTTGACGCGGATTCCGATCAGTTCCACTGGTACAAAAGCCTGACCGAACAACCAAACCCGTTCGACGTGTCACCTTTTGTCGTGACGCTGTACAACGAACGCAACGCCAGCATTCGTTATCAGGCCGGCAAACAGTGGCACGACCTGTTCCGCCGGGGGACCTGTTGCATTTCGGGCTATGGATACTATGCCGAACGGGCCGAGTTCGACGGATTTACGTACTACAATTCGTCGCTGAGTGGAACCGGCAACCAATATCCCGATCCGCACTCGCAGCTGTTGCTTGGTGAAGACAGTTATGTCCTTCTGACAATCCAGCGCAACGGTCCCATGACCGTCGAACTGAAGAATCCAAAGACCGGAAAGGTTCTGGATCGAAAGGAGTTTCCCCGGAAATGATCCGACGGACATTCTTCAGGTCCGGGATGCTCATTGTCCTGGCCGGCCTAATTGCTACCGGACAGACTCTCGCCGCTGAGCCGGTCATAGTGTCAGCCCCCCACCATGAGGACCGCGGAGTCCTGGTCCATACGGTTGAGTCACCGTATCAGCCGGACAAGACAGAGATCCGGGTTCTGGTTCCCGGTGAGATGGCCAAGGGGAAACAACTTCCTGTCATCTACGTCTTGCCCGTCGAGCCACACCGGGAAAACCGGTTTGGCGACGGTTTGGTTGAAGTCCGGAAGCACGATTTACACAACAAACATCGGGTGATCTTCGTCGCTCCGACGTTTGCGCAACTTCCCTGGTACGCTGACCATCCTTGTGATGCATCGATTCGACAGGAAAGTCTGTTCGTGAAAGTCGTTGTCCCATTCGTTGAGAAGACATACCCGGCATCGACAAATCGAGCTGATCGCCGGCTGCTTGGGTTTAGCAAGTCGGGTTGGGGCGCCTGGAGCCTGCTTGTACGTCACCCGGAAATGTTCGGCCGAGCCGCAGCTTGGGATGCACCGCTGATGATGTCGGAGATTGGACTGTACGGCAACCGGGACATCTTGGGTTCACACGAGAAGTTCCTACAATACAGCCCAGCGGAACTATTGCGTTCCCCGGCGGCATCGCTGCGCGAACACAAGCGATTCGTCTTGACCGGATATGGCAATTTTCGTGAACACCACCGGCAGGCTCACACCCTGCTTGATGAGTTGAACATTCCCCACGTCTACCGCGACGGACCGCAGCGAGAACACAACTGGCACAGCGGTTGGGTCACCGAAGCGGTGG
>CALJUK010000611.1 GCA_937975745.1 uncultured Planctomycetaceae bacterium
CAAGCATCAGGTACGGCGAGAGCAGCGTCATCAGGCAGAGCGCCGTTTCATCTTCCTGAGGATGCTCCCAAGAGACTTTCATGTTGTCCATCGGACGACGCTTCGGCAGCGCCCAGGCCGTGGCTCGGGTGACGGCCGACTGTGTCAACAGGAAGTGACCAGGGAAGAGAACCTGGTACAGATTGCAGAAGGTATAGTTGGGATCGCAGGCCAGCAGGTTGTGCAGCAGCGTCGTCCCACTCAGACAGTGACCCAACACGAATAAGGGAGACTCGTCGAGCGTTACCTCGCGAATGTTGCGACCATAAACGGCAGGCTCGACCGCACCCAATACCGTGTTACCAGCGGCCGTCGCCCAGATCGAGGCGATCTTGGGAAGCCTTGTCCAGTGCGTCGGAGGCCCCATCGTGAACAGCCGCGCGCAGTTCTTCAGCGTCAATCCGTGCCAAGCACAGACTGGTGATTGTGGCTTCCCCAACTTCGGTTTTGCGGCCTTCTCGCCTGAGTCGAGTCTTTGCATCTGCGAAATGAGAACGCTCCGATCGTTCTTCCCGCGAGACCAACCTGGCATCTTCTGCCTGCAGTTGCCGCCCCGCTCCCAACCCTGCGTTCTCAGTCCCCAAAGGACCGATTCCGCCCGAACCCTAACTTTACAAATTCCAGGATGACTCGCTCACACTCATCCGTCAAGTGCGAGCGAAGACCTGGGTCTCGAATCGCTCCGATCCGTCGCCGGAAGCGATGCAAAGCAGGGGGGCTGAGGGGGAATACCGACCACCAGTACCGTCCGCTTCGGATAGGGTCGCCAACGGAATACTGGTCGCGTGCCTCGACAGTCCCGGGGCTCAGGCCGGTCAGAAACCGACACGATCCCCGGAACTGGCCGAGGGAATCCGATTTCGCTTTGCGAACTACTGCTCAGAAGCAGCCTTGTCCGTTTCGGCGTTGGAGGCAGTTTTCTGGCCCGAGGAATTCTTCGACTTGCTGGTCAACTCGGCCAGTTGCGTTCTCTGTTCGGCCTTCAGGACAGCATCGATGTCGTCCCGCTGCTTGGCCTTCAGTTCGTCGAGTTGCTTTTGCAGGTCTTGAAGCTGGACTCGATGACCGGCTTGGATGGCGTAGATCTTTTCGATCTGCTCGGGCGTGAGGCCGATTTGCCCGTAATTATTCGGCAAACGCCCACGCTGTGGCTTGCGAGCCTTCTTGGCTGCCGTTTCGCTGCCTGCCGCTTTACTGTCTGCCGGATTGCTGTCTGCCGCCGATTTCTCTGCCGCCTGGGCAACACCCTTGTTCGCGCCCGTGTTCTCGTCGGCTGCGGTCGACGAGGTTGGCACTCCATTCAACACAACAAACGCGACCAAGCCAGCAACCAGGACTCCCCCAAAACCGATGCGTTTCGCCATGTGAACTCTCCTTCACCGCCATCAGAACTGCTTCAGAGGTGCAACTTCGTGACGAGCCCCGCTGACCGTCCCCGATGGCATCCTGCTGCAGAGAGGCAACCGACGAAGCTCTTTGACCGTTGAACCGCGGTTCGAACTGAATCGCAAGCCTCGGCGTGTCACTCTGCACCTAATGACAACCCACCTCCAATGCCTGGCGAGACTGCGCCCGCATGGTCGACCACAGGAATTCGTGCGAACACTGACTGAGCACACAGCAGCACAAACACCAGGAATCGGAAGTACACTGATCGATAGTTGAGCAGAATATCACTGGAGATGCCAGCGAAATCTGGGGAAATTTCTCAACAGCGATCCGGTTGACAGAGCGATACGCTGGCCTGACAAAGCCAGCGCGCACCGCGCCCACACCGTGTCTATGCAGCAACAAAGTCCGGAGAGCGTCGCGACACCCAGACTAGGAGAGAATGCCGGACTTCTTGAGGTAGGCGATGACCTCGTCGGCCAACTCGTCGATTCCCTTACCGTCAGAGTCCAGAACCAGTTCCGCCTTCTCCGGGGCTTCGTAGGGATCGTCAATCCCGGTGAATCCCTTGATCTCGCCAGCCCGTGCCTTCTTGTAGAGCCCCTTCGGATCGCGGCCTTCGCACGTTTCGAGCGAGGCGTTGACGTAGATCTCGACGAATTCGCCGTCCTCAAGAATCTCACGAACCTTGTCGCGATCGGCCCGATAAGGCGAAATGAACGCCGTCATCGTAATCACGCCGGCGCTGGCGAACAGCTTGGCAACCTCGCCGATCCGCCGAATATTCTCGGCGCGGTCGTCGGCTGAAAATCCGAGGTTTTTGTTCAAACCCATCCGCACGTTATCGCCGTCCAGCACAAAGGTGTGCTTTCCCATGGCGTGCAGCTTGTGGTCGACCGTGTTCGCAATCGTGCTTTTGCCCGACCCACTCAATCCGGTGAACCAGATGACGGCACCGCGGTGTCCGTTGAGAGCGCATCGCTCCTGCTTCGAGACGTGGTGTTCGTGCCAGTGAACGTTGGTCGCTTTCTGCTCGGTCATGATGATGATCCCATCCTGTGTTGTTTCGGTCCGCACCATCGGAACTCGGTGCGATGGAAAATCTTCCGGACGGCGAAGTTGCACGTGCCGGCTTGGTTCAGCTCGAATTCGGGCGACCTGCTCCCCGCGGTCAATCACGGAGCCTGGGGGCGGCGATATGGGCCGATCTTGGCAAAGTGCGCCGATCTTAGGGGAGCCTTCCGCCTTTGAAAAGTCCACCGCCGAGAAAACATGGAAGGGCATTCTAACCGGTGGACGATGCTTTTCGCCGACTGGCCAATGCCTGCCATTCTTGCTAGACTCCGGCTGGATTCGTTGATTTTCCCGACGCGATTTCGAAATCGGAATCCGTTCCAAGACCAGTTGGTGGCAAGTCTTCGGCCAACATTTTGTGGGCGAAGACGCAGCACACAGGGGTCTGGGGACGACTTCCAGAGCAGGCAGCCGCCGGTTCACCCCGGCATGGGTCTGCCGCGAGCGCTCGGCAACACGGACCGGCGATTCGGCCTCCTTTGGTTGGAAATTCGCCCGAGAACCACCGCACCCCCAGTTTACCGAAGGAGCTCCCCGTGACAGCCCCGGACTTCAACAAGTCTGAGCTGCTTCCGGTGATCGCCCAAGATCACGAAAGCGGAGTCGTCTTGATGCTGGCGTACATGAACCGCGAGGCTTACGAAGAAACCCTTCGCACAGGAAAAGTCTGCTATTTCAGTCGCAGCCGGCAGAAGTTATGGCGGAAGGGGGAAGAAAGCGGAAATGTGCAGGTCTTGAAAGAGTTGTATTTCGATTGCGACGCCGACACACTTCTGGCCCGCGTCGAGCAGATTGGTGGCGCGGCCTGTCACGAAGGCTACCAGAGCTGCTTCTTCCGAAAAATTGATCCCGCAACCGGCTCGGTCGAGACGGTCGGCGAACGTGTCTTTGACCCTGCAGAAGTCTACAAGAAGGGCTAGTCCGTCGATGTCCCAACGTGTGCTCAAACTGGGTATTCCCGCCGGCAGCCTTCAGGATGCCACCGCCGAGTTATTTCACAACGCCGGCTACGAAATCAAGTTCTCCTCGCGGTCGTACTATCCGACCATCGACGACGACGAAATCGAGTGCCTGCTGATCCGCGCCCAGGAGATGGCCCGCTACGTCGAGCAGGGCGTCCTGGACGCCGGCATCACCGGATACGACTGGATTGTCGAAACCGAGTCCGACGTCCACGAAGTCTGTGAGCTGAAGTTCTCGAAAGTCAGCCGCCGCCCCGTGAGATGGGTCCTCTGTGTCCCAGAAGACTCGCCCGTGCAAACAGCCAAAGACCTCGAAGGAAAGCGGATCGCAACGGAAGCCGTCGGCCTGACCAAGAGCTATCTGGCCCGGCATGGTGTGACAGCCAAGGTCGAGTTCTCGTGGGGGGCCACCGAAGTCAAGCCTCCCCGCCTGGCCGATGCTATTGTTGAAGTGACTGAGACGGGAAGTTCTCTGCGGGCCAATAATCTACGCATCGTGGACGAGGTCCTGCAGAGCACTACCCGACTGATCGCCAACAAAGACGCGTGGAACGACGAGTGGAAGCACACCAAACTCGAAAACATTTCGCTAATGCTGTTGTCCTGCCTGGCTGCTGAGACCAAGGTCGGCCTGATGATGAATGTCCGCCGTGCCGACCTGGCGTCTGTTCTGGACCAGCTCCCGGCCCTCCAACGTCCGACGGTCTCTTCCCTGTCCGACCCGGATTGGGTTGATGTCAACACGATCGTCGACGAATCGGTTGTGCGAACCATCATGCCCCAGCTTCGGGCGGCCGGTGCGCGGGGAATTGTCGAATACCCGATCAACAAGATCATCACCTGAATTGCTGACTGCCATGGCAGCCGCCTGCGTGATTAAGTTGGGAGGCAGCCTGCTGGACCTCCCCGATCTGCCTGAGAGAATCGAGTCCATTCGCTCACTCTGCCGGTCTCGGACTACCTGTACCGACCAGCTGCTGATCGCCGGCGGAGGCGCCGTCGCCGATGTGGTGCGCGATTGGGATCGGCGGTTCCACCTCCCCGTCGAAACTTCACACGAGCTCGGTATCGCGGCGATGCAATTCCACGCAGAATTGCTGGCGGCAATCCTCCCCAACAGCCAGCTTGTCCACTCGGTCAACGAGTTGCCCTCCACCTGGAGCGCTGGCCAACTCGCGATTGTGGCCGCGGCAGATTTCCTGCGGAGCCTGCCACTGGGCAAATCGGACGGAGCCGAAGGTGAGGCAGCCGCCTCCTCGTTGGCCAGTCTGCTGGCCGCCAGCTGGGACGTGACAAGCGACTCAATCGCGGCCATCATCGCCCAGGCCATTTCCGCGAATTGCCTCATCCTGGCCAAGTCCCGCGACCTGCCTGCCGGAATCGACATCCCTGCGGCCGAGCACGCGTCACTTGTTGATCGGCGATTTTCACGAGCCTCAACCGGCATTCCCCGTTTGGGCTGGATCAATGCCCGAAACGGCTCGAATGCCGCGACCAGCGAGCTCCGCCTGCACTGGTGGAAGAACCCTGGGGAGAGCGCCGCCACCTGAAAACACCTCGCGGATCGCCCGGCCGAATTGCCCGACCAACTCCCGATTGACTCCGCCGAGACGTTCTCCCCCTGGACAACCTGCCGATCGAATACCGATGACGTCCGGTTGGACGGGCCGCAACTGCGGCAGGTCTTCTCGCCGCAGCCGTCCCGCGACGCCAAACGATAACCCGGCGGAGTGAGTTTGCTGGGCTAACAGGGCGAGCGAGTCAGTCGAGATGTGATCGAACAACCGACCCGCCCCCTTGATGGCGGTGTCGACGAGGACGCCGGCAGCCCTCTGCTCGATTGCGGCAGAGAGAATGCGTCCCGGCTCGGGAGCCCCGCAAAGCGGCCAATCGGCGTAGATTACGGCGATCATCCGCATTTCGGAGTGGGACTGTTTCCATTCGGAATGCAGCTGGCTCCAGGCGGCCATTGCAGCATTCGAATCGTCCCAGTTCGAAAGTCCCAACTTGCAGTACGCAAAGCCGAGAGGAACGTCCGAGAACAACGCCGATTGACTGTCCGCGACCAGTCCCCGCGTCGAACCGGACACGGTCCAATCGCTCGCTTCGCCCAGTGCGCAGCTGGCAGGGACATCGGACCGGCATTCGCGCAGCCAGCCCAGAATTCGGGCCAATTCCTCGCCAGAGGCCATGCCCAGTGGGCCACGGGTTGGCTCCTTCACGTCGAGAATCTGACAGCCGCCCGCAACAGCCTCAGCAGCTTCAGCAACGTTCCGCACGCTGACGAGAAGCCGGGGGGTGTCCACACACCGTAAGCCACTTCGATCCGACCTCGAAACGTCCATGTCGTGTGATCCTGGAAAGTGACGACGTCGGGCGAGAATTCCTCGAGGGGCCGCGTCACTCTTCGCCACCACCTCCGCCGATCACACCAATCGGCTTTTGTGGTTTGGATTGTGGGGACTTCTTACGAATCGCTCGCCCGGCCAGGATTCCCGTCAATTGAGCCTGGAAGATGGCCGCGCGGCCGTTCACAAACACGTGAACCCCGCCTTCGGAATACTGGTGCGGTTCGTCTTACGTTGCCACATCGATAAACTTCTCAAGGTCCCGCACGACGAGATCAGCCGCCTGTCCCGGGCGAATGTAACCACGATCTGTCAGATGAAGGATATCAGCTGGCAGGCCCGTGCAACTCCGGATCGCGGCGGAAACGCCGATGACCCCCTCTTGGCGGGCGTAGTACCCCACCTTGCGGGAAAAGGTCCCGTAGCTGCGGGGGTGAGGTTTATCTCCGTCGGGAACGTAGGCCCGCCCGTCACTGGCTGTTGCCACCCACGGCTGCCTCATGACATAGCGAACATCGTCTTCGTTCATGCTGAATTCGACAATCATTGCCGACCCTTGCTGAACGATATACGTGGCGACTTCCAGCACATCACTTTTCCGATCGGCGGCAATTTCAGTCAGACTTTTTCCGACCCATTCCGGTTTGCTGTCAAAGCGGGCCAACCGCAGCATAGCCCCATCGTCCCGGTCACCCAGCGCATCGATCATGGCACCACGAATTCGCGCCGCTCGAAGTGGATCGGACAACCGGGCGTTGATTGCATCATGACCTCCCGCACGTGCCCACGGGGGAATAATTGTTGCCTCCAGCGATGTGCTCAAGGCCGTGTAGGGGTACTGATCGGCAGTCACCGTCTGCCCCAGTTCGCGCGAGCGTTCGATCATGTCGGTTGCGCGTCGCACGAGCCCCCAGGCATCCCGACCGCTCGCCTTGAAGTGCGAGATGTGCACCGGAACTTCCGCTCGCTGGCCGACTTCAAGAGCCTCATCGATGGCCGCCAGCAGACTCGCTCCCTCGTCTCGAATGTGCGAGGCGTACAACCCACCGTAATCTCCCACCACGCGGGCGATCTGAACGAGTTCATCGGTCGAAGCGTAGGAACTGGGAACGTAGATCAGGCCGGAAGAAAGTCCCCAGGCTCCCTCGCGCATCGCCTGACGCGCCAGTCCCTGCATGGCTGCAATGTCGTCCGAAGAAGCCGCCCTGTAGGCCGTCCCAACCACTCGGGCTCGCAACGCCCCGTGCGGAACGAGGTGCAACACGTTGGTGCCGGCTCCGTCGACGTCAATCTGGTTGTAGTATTTCGCGACTTCAATCGGCCCGGCACCACAATTCCCGGTCACGATCGTCGTGCAGCCCTGCGTGAGGTAATTCGTATTGGCCCGCGTGCGGCGGTCAATCATCTGCTGGTCGCTGTGGTTATGCAGATCGATGAAGCCCGGACTGATCACCAAGCCGGAACAGTCGACGGCCATCTTGATCCGGCCGACGGGAAACGTCCCGACGGCAACGATCCGGTCACCCCGGATCGCGACACTTCCCCGAAAGGGTTCGTCTCCCGAACCATCGTAGATCAGCCCCTCTTTGAGGAGCACATCCGCGTCAATGGCCGCCTGTGGCGGAAGATCGAGTGCATCCTCCGCCAAGGCCAAGAGCCCCCCAGTCGCGACCGCCAGCGCGAACAGAAGTCCGCAGGCAACCAGCCGGAGCATACGGCGCAGCCCAACTATGCCGGCTCCACAGGTAGGATTCGCTTCGAGATCAGCAATCTTCACGGATCGATCCGTTGGTGACATCCACGAAAAGATCATTTTGCACAACCTGCCCCCAACTCCTCTTACCAACTTTTTACCAATCCGCCGCAACCGACATGACATTAGCAGAGTTCTTCACCTCAAATTGCCCAGACTACCGCACAATTTCGGGAATCCACGCAGCCCAGAGAATAAATTAACGGCTTCTGAACGATCATCGCAACCCCTTGTCGGAACTCCAAGTCGAATTGGCGTCACCTTTTTCGGCGATAATTGGCCCAATCCGCCTCCGTGAAGAGTACACTTGTCGAATCGTTCCCAATCGCCGATAATCAATAAGGTTGGGGCAATGGCCTCCTCGAAGAGTACTGTCCTGCCACGATCCGGGCTGCCGAGTCCCCAGGACGCCTTCGGCCACCACGCTGCCCAAGAATGGATTTGTCTGAGCAGTTGACCGAATGGGCCTGTCCCGCAACACGGGAATCATACACCACTGGCATCATTGCGTGCGATCTGCGCCCGGACCCCGTCCCCGCCAAGGTTGACACCCGAACCAACAAGTAAAGTTCCCACCAGCGCCGCCGCCAGCGACTCAACAGCTCGTAGCGAACGTTTAACTCCATCCTCCATTTGCACGATTTGGCGTCCCATGCGTCGTTCCGACCTCCGCAACATTGCAATTATCGCCCACGTTGACCACGGCAAGACTACCCTGGTCGACAGCCTTCTTCGCCAGAGCGGCCAGTTCCGCGAGTCCCAACTCGTCGGAGACTGCATCCTCGACTCCAACGACCTGGAGCGGGAGCGGGGCATTACAATCCTCGCCAAGAACATCGCGCTGGACTACAAGGGCGTGCACATCAACGTCATCGACACACCCGGACACGCCGACTTTGGCGGCGAGGTCGAACGGGTACTGCAGATGGCCGACGGTGCACTCGTCCTCGTCGACGCGTTCGAGGGACCGCGCCCGCAGACTCGCTTCGTCCTGCAGAAGGCCTTGCAATGCGGCTTAAAGCCCTTGGTGGTCGTCAACAAGATCGATCGCCCCGACTGTCGCCCGCAAGAAGTCCTCAACGAAACATTCGACCTGTTTGTCGAACTGGGGGCTGACGACGACGCACTCGACTTCCCCTATATCTTCGCCAGCGCCCGGCAGGGATACGCCACACACGACCCGAAGCAGGTATCCGACAGTATTCTTCCGCTGCTCGATCTCGTTCTCGAACACGTTCCCGGCCCCATCGCCGACCCCAACGCGCCGCTGCAGATGCTGGTCACCACGCTGGAATGGTCCGAATACGTCGGCCGCATCGCGATCGGCCGTATTGCCAACGGAACCGTCCGCACAGGACAACGTGTGCTGCTGATCAATGCGGAAGACCAGCGGATTCCGGCCACCCTCGACGCTGTCGAGGTCTTCGACAAGCTGGGACGCCGCAAAGCCGAATCCGCCTCCGCTGGCGACATTGTCGCATTGGTCGGTCTGCCGGACCCCGATATCGGCGACACCATTACCAATATCGAAACTCCGATGCCCCTCCCGCGGATCAGCGTCGACGAGCCGACACTCTCGATGATGTTCACGGTCAGCAATTCGCCTCTGGCCGGCAGAGACGGAAAATACGTCACCAGCCGCCACCTACGGGACCGGCTGATGCGCGAGTTGGAATCGAACGTGGCACTCCGCGTCGAACCAACGGCCGACAAAGACTCATTCGCCGTGGCCGGCCGCGGTGTCCTTCACTTGGCGGTCCTCATCGAGACGATGCGTCGCGAAGGCTTCGAACTGTGTGTCGGCAAACCCGAGGTGATTCTCAAACGGGTCGACGGCGTCCTCCACGAGCCGTTCGAGCATCTCGTCGTTGACGTTCCGACCACAGATGTCGGCTCGGTCATGGAACTGGTCGGCGCCCGGCGGGGAAAACTGACCGAGATGTCAGCCAACGAGGCCGGCATGTCACACGTCGAATTCAGCATTCCCGCCCGCGGTCTGATCGGTCTACGGACCCGGCTGCTCAACGCCACCAAGGGAGAGGCCGTCATTCACCACCGTTTCCACGGGTACGAGCCATTCGAGGGAGAAGTCCCCCGGCGTCAAAACGGCGTGCTTGTTTCGCAGGACCACGGCAAGGCGACCGGCTACGCCCTGTGGAAGCTGCAGGAACGGGCCGACATGTTCGTCTCCCCTGGTGAGGACGTCTACGAAGGAATGATCGTCGGCGAAAACGCCCGCGAAGGGGACATGGTCGTCAATCCGATCCGCGGCAAGAAGCTGACCAACGTCCGCTCGTCGGGGGCAGATGATCAGATTATTCTGCAACCGGCTCGTAAACTCTCCCTGGAAGCGGCTTTGGAGTACATCGAGAGTGACGAATTCGTCGAAGTGACCCCCAAGTCGATTCGACTGCGAAAGACTCGTTTGACGGAGAACGAGCGAAAGCGGATGTCTCGCATGCCGACCATGGTTTGATTTCGAATCGACCGGGTCCAGAGCGGCGTCAGTCGCTTGTCACTGACGGAGATGCGGGTTACCATCGTTCGCAACTTCAGCCGCTGTAGCTCAGTTGGTAGAGCGACGCACTCGTAATGCGTAGGTCGCGAGTTCGACTCTCGCCGGCGGCTCTCCGTAAGCCCCATGCCCATCTCGGCCTGGGGCTTTTTTCATGCGCGGTGCGCGAACGTCCCGCAGAGTGAGTGCTTCTGATCGTCGCCGAGGCAGCCCCTACGCGGTATTGACCAGTGCGCCACTGCTTCACCGTGCTCATAGTTTCACCGTGTTCAGAGTACGGACTGTTGGCGGCGGTAGAACCACAGGCCCAGTGCTCCCGTCCCCACGAGCATCAGAGTCGACGGCTCGGGAACACTGCTTTCAGGCTCAAGTCCGCGCAGGGCCAAGTGGTCGAAAGTCACACTCTCCACCGAATCCCCCTTGATGTCATACATGAATGACGTGATGGGATCATCGCCGACCTCGTT
>CALJUK010000612.1 GCA_937975745.1 uncultured Planctomycetaceae bacterium
CTGGTAAATCCGCCGACAGGTGCGTGATCCTCGATCTCTCCGTAGATCAGATTGATCTGCACGTGGGCATACGGGTTCCACCACCAGTTGTCTGCCAAGGTGGTGCTCTCCCCGACCCCCCCGAGGATATCGGCATCAGAAAGATCGATGTAACTGTATCGGCAGGCCACTTGCCAGGCTCCCCAACCGGAATTGGGGTCGTCGAGGTCGGCCATAAAGAAGTTGCGAAATGGCTTGATTCGATCGAGTTGGCCCGACTTTCGTGAGTAGGGCATGTGTTCGCCCGTCAGGAAGTAGGACGCGTAGACATAGGCTCCGTGGAAATGGACGTCGGGACCAGTACCGGCTCTTCCCGCGTTGCGCTGGACCCAGTTAAACATGTATTCACCGGCAATTTGGAGGGGGCCAACGTTGTAGATGGTCTCCAGTCCGAGTGTTTCGAACCAGTCGGCCCCTGCAATGGGCCTCGTGTCGAGCCAGCGACTGTCAGATCGTGCTTCGGGGCGTGTCCTAAAGCGGCCCTCGTTCGCGTTTGTGTCCGTCGCGTCTGCATCTCCGTCCGGTTTGGCCCACATGCCCGAAATCGCTGTGTGCAAGTAGTTCCTGCCGTCGCATTCGTACCAGGGACTGCTCCAGAGTCGAGCGTTTCCTGACAACTGCATGGAGTTCCCAATGCCCGCACCGTCCAATGTCACTTGTTCGAGTTCATAGATCCCGTATTGCCAGTTGAACGAGTGATCGTCATTACCCCCTGTCATTGAGATGCCCAGCCGTCGCGCATCTTCGTTGAAAGCGTCGTTGATGAAGGGCCTCTCGATGAAGACGTTGTAGCGACTGCTGTTGAGTGCATCCAAACCGATCGGCCGCTTGTGGTGTCCGATGATCAACGTCTGATTCCAGAACAGGTTCGTTACACCGCCGTAGACGTCTTTAATTGCGGCCTCGGAAGGTTCGGCGAAGTCGTACTGAATGCGCCAAATACCGTTCTGGAGAATTGTCCCCTCAGATTCGAGTCGAATGCGACGGAAGGCGAAGCGGTTCTCTGGGCCGATGCCAAATTGCGGATCGGCTGCAGACGGATGCTCGAAATACCCGATGCCTTCGCTGTCATTCGGGAAACCCCAATAGTCCAGGTGAATTCGGCCACCGACTTCGAACGTCGTGTCCGGAGGGTCGACCTTTTTCAGCAGTGACTTCAGCTGGGACTCGGTATTTCCCCAAGCCGACTCCAGCCGATCCAGCCTGTCATCGAAGACTTCCGGCCCGTGCGTAGTCTGCGAGTCCACGATTGACCGCAGGCGTTGGACTTCCGCCGAGAGACTCTGCATCTGTTGCGAGAGCTCATCGGCCGGTGCCGCAAGCGTCGGGTCCAAGACCGGTTGTAGAGTCTCTTCGGGCTCGGCCGCGTTTACGGCCGATGGCAGTTGAGAAACCGCGATGAATAGCGCCGCGGTAAAGCTGCGACACATTCCCAGAATGGAATGCGAATTCGTCACTGTGAATTTCACTCCTGCATCGACTCGGTGAACGGTTGTGGATCGTATGAACAGTGTTTGTGAGAGCTCACTGGCCGCTCTCAAGCAGGGAGATATGGCCAAGTCGTCGGGTGTGCGGCTTTCTGCAGACACCGGACTCAAGTTTGCTTACTCTTGTATCGGTTATGCGCAATATTGCGGTTATTCGGATCGTACGTCTGCTTCACTTCTTAACAAAATTGTCGTCGGGTTTCGGCTATGGTCTCCCGTTTGACGCAAGTGGGCTCTGGACAAAAGAAAACGCCCACCTCGCATCTTGCGAAATGGGCGCGAATTTGGCTTTGGATTGTCGAAGAACCGGCAATAATTGCCGATCGGTCCCTTCAGGATGCGGGAGGAACTCCCATCTACTTACCGGTCTTTTCGAATTGGTAAATTCCTTGTCCGTTGGCCGTTACGGTGAGAAAGTAGATCTCGCCTTGTTCATCTTCACCAAATGAGATGACCGGCGTCTTTTGACTCGGGATCGACAGGTTAGCAATCGGTTCGCGTTTCTCGTGGTCGAACTTGAGAGCCCACAGCTTTCCACTGACATAGTCTGCGTAGATGTACGCCCCCGAAATCTCGGGGAGCTTCTTGCCTCGATAGACGCAGCCACCGGTGATTGACCGCCCGACCTGGTGGTCGTACTCCCAGACCGGTTCGATCAGGTCTTTGCGCGCTTCGGAACCGTTCGGGCCAAACATGTGCTTGCCTTCGCGGAGATTCCAGCCGTAGTTTCCGCCCCGCTCGATGATATTGATTTCTTCCCAAAGGTCCTGTCCGACGTCTCCGGCCCACAGCAGGCCGGTCTGGCGGTCAAACGCCATTCGCCAGATGTTGCGGAAACCGTAGGCCCACACTTCCGGGGCACCCTTTGCAGGAGCCTCCGCGAAGGGATTATCGGCTGGAATGCTGTAGGCGCGGCCGCCCTGTTTGCTGTCGATATCGATCCGCAGAATCGACCCGAGCAGCGTGAGCGGGTTTTGACCATTGCCGAGAGGATCGTTGCCCGCTCCGCCGTCTCCCAATGCCACGTAAAGATAGCCATCTGGCCCGAAGGCAATTGTTCCGCCGTTGTGGTTCCAGAACGGCTGCTCGATCCGCATGATCTCTTGTTCTGAAGCGGGATCGGCGGCAGCGGAATCGTTCGCCTTCACCTGGAACCGCGAGATGATTGACGTGTGCGGAGCGTGCTTCGATGTGTAATAAATGAAGAGCTGACCGTTCTCCGCAAACTTGGGGTGGAACGCCAGTCCGAGCAGTCCTTCTTCATTCTGCTTGTCGTCGTAGCTGACTCGGTCTTGGAGATCGAGAAAGATTTCGGTCTTTTCGACATCCGGACGATTGGGGAAGACATGAACCACACCCCGCTGCGTTGCGACGAAGATGCGGTTACTGCCGTCACCGGCGTGTGTCAGCACGATGGGACGCAGGGGGATCGATTTCCCCTGTTCGTTGATCGGCTCCCAACCGGCCCAGGTCAGTTTCGGAAAGGCGACGGCCGGTTGCAGCTTGGCCGTTCCGTCGACGGGGTCATAATCTTCGCCCGGTCGAATCTCCCGGATTTTGATGTTGCGGAACGCGACTTCGTTTCCGTGGTCCTGCAGAACGATGTGTCCCTTGGTCGGCTTGCCGAATTGTTCGTATTTGGCGAACTTGCTGGCCGCGACGCGTTTGTCCCAATCGGCACTCCCTTTCTGAAAACGTGAATACCGCACGCCGTTCATGTAGACGATGCATTGCTCGGGTGTAATGCGGATCCGGAGCTGGTTCCACTCACCCGCGGGACGGGTGGCATCCATCTCGGCTGGATACAACTGGTAGACCCAGCCCGCCTTCTGCGGGTCGTGTCCTTTCACGTTGTCCTGGATCTGGATTTCCGGCCCGGTCTGCCAGGGGGCAGGAAGTTCCTCAGTGACATGAAACATCAGGCCGCTGTTGCCCGCTTCGGAAATCTTGTATTCCAGTACCAGTTCGAAGCTGTCAAATTCCTGCTTCGTAATCAGGTCCCCGGCTCCCTTGCGGGTCCATGTAATGGCATCGTCGACGATCTTCCAGCCGTCGCTGACTTCGTCTTTGCGATAGTTCCGCCAGTGGTCGAGCGACTGACCGTCGAACAACAGAGTCCAGCCCGATTGCTTTTCCGCGGTGGTCAGTGTGTTTTGTGCCGCTGGGGACACGGCGGTCCAAGTGGTGGTTGCAGTCATCGCAAGGCAAACGAGGATTGCCTGCGTGAGGCGAAGGCGATTCATGGGGAGGTCTCTCCTGGCGGAACTGATGACGGAAAGTGGTGACCGGCGGGTGCTGCTGCCGATCTGCCGGGGAAGCTGTTTCGGTGCAAGCTAGCATGCTACACCGAATGGACCCCGCAAGCCAAGCGGCAGGCCCGTGATGGCAGGAGGAAAGTGCCGTCAACGATCCGAACGGGAGCCGTCGAGCGCAGGCCGATGCACAACGATGACAGTGAAAGTCGCGAAACTGTTGTTACAGTTTCTCGATCTCGCAATCGCCTAGTTCGACCGAGATACCACGCTGCAGGTAGTGGACTGCAATCAATAGTAGCCGTCCCGAGCGACGCTGAAGGATTTGGCCTTCAAAGCCGCTGAACGGACCTGTGGTAATGCGAACCAGCGTACCGGGTTTCATGTGCTCTTCGGTCGCGAATGGGTGGTCCGAATGTGTCAGTCGTTCGATGTGGCGCCAATCCAACGTCAGTTGGGGCCCGTTTGGGACTTCCAGAACGTGCGCGGCCGAACGAGTGCTCAACACGCGGCCGCGATCTTCTTCGCATCCGTAGACGAAGACATATCCCGGAAACAGAGGCGAGTACGAGAGACGCACGCGGCCGTCCGAGGTTTTCAGTTTATTGCGGACCTGCGGCAGAAAGTGGGAAATCTGCCGTTGTGTGAGCTGCCGGGCCAGTGTCTTTTCCTGTCGCGGCTTGGTGTGCACAACCAGCCATTGACGATCGCTTTCCTGCCCGAGATCGCTCTGCTGCAGCAGGTCGAGCGGATACTGATCGGGTTCGCGTGCGAGAATGGGCATGGTGGCGGTTTGTTTGTCTGCGTTGGATCAATGCAGAGTTCGAATGCGGTACAGCCTGAACCGGTTATTCTATCGCAACGTGTCTCTCGACGGCAGTCATGCCGAGAATGTTGCTTTCGCGAGGTGAACAACGCCAAGGGCCCCTCGTCATTGGCGGGCCGAACCGAATTATTCGGCCGTGACGGTGTGGGCTTCTTTGTCGGCCGGGCTTTCGACGGCATCGAGGCTGATGTCATTGTGGGCTGCGTCATTGTGGACGACATCGGACACATAACCATAGGCATAGTAATCCTCGCCGATCGCAGGCGGGATGCCGTTCACAATGGTTCCGACGACCCGCATCCCGTTGGTCTGCAACAGCTCACGGGTACGTTTGATAACGGCCGACGTACTCTTGATCAGTCGCACGACCAGCAGGACGGCATCAACGTGTTGGGCGACAATGCACGGGTCACTGACGGCCAGAAGAGGCGGTGTATCGATCAGGACGACGTCGAAGTGTTCGGCCGCCTCGTTGAGAATTCGCGGGAGATCCTTCCGAGTGAGGAGTTCTGCCGGGTTCGAGGGGAGCGGTCCAGCGGTCAGGACCCATAGCCCGTCAACCAGCGTTTCCTGAATGGCGTTCTGGATCTGAATCTCGCCACGCAGCACGTCGGACAGGCCAATGTTGTGCAAACATCCGAAGACGTTGTGCACCGTTGGACGTCGCATATCGGCGTCGATCAGCAAGACCCGCTTGCCCGACTGAGACATCGCGATGGCCAGGTTCGAGATCGAAGTGGTCTTGCCATCGCCCGGCTCGGGGCTGGTGACTTGGATGATCTGCGGCTTGGTACTGTCGAGCGATACGAAGAGTGTCGTGCGGACCGCACGGTAGGCTTCGGCTTCGCTGGAGCCGGGATCGTGGTAGTAGCACAATGCCGGACTGATCGGACACTCGGGATCGACCTGGTCGAGTTCCAGGTGCCGGAATGTCGGAACTCCGCCCAGGATGGGAAGGTTCAGCTTGCGGCGAACTTCCGCGACAGAACGCAGTGTTGTGTCACTCATCCATTTCAGGTAGATCATTCCCAGCACAAGCCCCATGCACCCGACGATGCCGGCACCCAGAATCTTGAGTTGGCGCTTGATGACCAGCTCGACTTTCGGGGGCGCCAACTCTTGTAGACTGTAACCGTTGTTGTCCTGGACAAGCTTGCGTTCGTTCAACTGCCGGACCACGCTTTCCCAGAGCGTTTTGATGCGATTCAGGTCCTCCGAGTAGACCTGGTCCTCGGCCTGGAAGTGGGCGAGTTCCTTGGTCAGCTTGGCTTCCTTCTCGTACAGTCGTTGCAGCTCGACGTCCCGATGCTCTAGCTCGGTGAGTTGCTGTGCCAGCGATTGCAGGTAGATGCTGACGAGATCGACACCGGTTGCAGTCTCGGGCGTATCGTTGGTTGTCCCGTCGGGACGGACAAAATGTCCCTCGGGGAGCGTGACACCGCTGCTGCGGTAGAACTCGACCAGTGTCCGGATGCTTTGGCGTGCCGTCCTGACATCCGGATGATCGGGACCGAAATCGCGCAGAAGGCGCTTTTCTTCAAGTAGCAGCGGGACCAGCTGCGCTTCCAACACCTCGCGGCCTGTCCCGCCGTCGACGCTAGCCGCCCCACCTGCCGCTCCCGGCTGTGTATTGGCCGCCATGAATTGACGAATCAAAACCGCCAGAGAATCGCGAGATTCCCCTTTGGCGATTGCTTCCCGAATGGTCGATTGCCGCGATGTCAGTTCCGCCCTGCGCAACAGATTCTGGCGGCGTTCGTTTTCGATCGCTGTCAGGTTCTCGCGGTGCACGTTGGTTGTGGCATTCGGACCTGGATCGGCGCCGGGCGCGTAGTTCCACTGTAAAGGCGCACGCTCGCGGAAGGCGAGGTACTCCGCCTGCTTTGTCTGCAACTCCTTCAGCAGCTTGCCCTGTGCATCTGAGATCAGTTCGTAAACGTGCCCTGCGTTTTCCCGATGCGATTCTTCCAGGTAGTCGCGATAGGCATCGATGACGGCTTCCACAATTTTGGATGCGTCTTGTTCGTACTTGGTCATGAAGGTGATGTCCAGCACGTTGGTGTAGCTGCGGTCGGTGCCCGCGCTCCGCTGGACTTTGAGGTCGGTGATCAGATCATCGACAGGATCCTCTGAGACTGCAAACGAGGCAAGCTGGTCGAGATGGTGCATCT
>CALJUK010000613.1 GCA_937975745.1 uncultured Planctomycetaceae bacterium
ATGTGGCTCGTACGTGCTGATCCGGTTGTGTTCCGTGCAGGGAGCGAATTCGATTTGCTCGGCGACGAGGTTCAGGACTCGGCCAAACTGACTTCCTGTGTTATCGCCCGACGGTGATGAATGGCTGTGGAAATCGCTACTGACCCAGCCGGCCGTATTGACAGTCCGGGGCAACTGATGTGCGAGTTTCGCTGTCCCATTGGCGGGGACGGTCAGCTGTGTGAAGACGGCATCGTGTTCCGGGCCGTGGCTCACTATGACATCATACCCACCAGCCGGCAGCGACAGCCGAAACCGCCCGTTGTGTGAGTAGTACAGATTCTTCACTGCGTGGTCGGCTGTCTCGGGCCCGAAGGAAACGTCCGGTTTGCCGTCCAATGCAATGAATTCCACCTTGCAGGCGATCGGCGTCCCTTCACCGTCGGTGATGTCGGCGTCGACCGCGCCGACATGGAATCCGCTGGCCTGAAGCTTGATGTGAACCGTTTCGTCGCCGGAAGCAAGCTTTGCGACCTGCCCCCGCCGGACATGGCTGCCAAAGGCTTCCAGCCCCAGTTCATAAACGCCCGGAACAAGCCGCGTCGTCAACCGTCCGTCGGAGTCTGTTTTGCCCGAGCCGACATCGTGTCCGTCCCGCGTCACATTGACATAGGCCTCTGCGATAGGGTGGCCGCCACCGTCAACCGCCTGAATCGTCACCGGCGTCACCTGTTCTCCGGCGAGGACGGCCCGCTGCGCTTCGATCGACAGGCGATCCTTCCCGACGAACAGACGGCGGGTTACGGTCACGGACTTTCCGGGCGGAAGTGTCACCGTCCCCGGTGTCTGATCCCGCAGGTACTTCAGCGTCGAGTTGCGGGACGACTGATTCGCCTGGATTGTCCAGTCGATCGCGGCGACACCATACGCCTGCCCCCAATGCCGATCGTGCATCCAGACCCAATCGGACTCGCCGTTGGGAGACTTGGGCATATCCTCCTTGCCACTGTCGGCCCGAATTTCGTCGCCCAACGAGACGTCGAGAGGGGATTCTCCGGTGTTGGTCCACGTGCTGGTCATTTCCAGGAACGGCTGGTCCGCCTGCAACGCGTAGGTCACCTCAACCCGTGGTCTGCCCTCCGTTGCTTCCGCAACAACGGTCACACTGCCGGAATTGCCTTGGGAGACCGTTGTCGATGCAAGATCGACTTTCTTATCGCCGTCCATCTTGGCCGACCAACTCCGGTAAGCAACCCCCCTTCCGCCCGGATAGAAGGCCGAAAGCTGATCGCTGGAGGACTCATGGGCAGCCAGGTCAATCAGCCCGCCAGCATTATCCTTGACGGTCATGTTCACATTGCGGCCCGCTTTGGGCTGGGCGATGACGGCCGTCAGATGGCCATTCACGAGAGCCACGTCACCATAAATCGCGTCGACCTCCTTACCGGACGGAACGAATGTGTCCCAGCTTTCCGGCGAGAGAACGGCGACCGTGACCGGAACACTCGACGTATCTCCGCTGCCAAGAACCACGGCGATGACCAACAGGATGACGCTGAACGCGGCGGCAGGCCATTTCATGATGGGAGCTCTTTCGAAATGTGCGGTTGCGAGTTGCGGCATCGAATCAAGCTGCGGGGACCTCGATCGAAATGCAGCGATGCAACCATTCGCATCGGGCAAGAGGTTACCAGCGGAAGTCCCCCACGACTCGGGTAGCCAGAGGCCGAGTCGAGCAGGTCGCAGCTGGCCGGTCATCCGCCCCCGAAGGCGGATAGGAGGTGGACTTCGCTGTCGGGGCCAACTTTCTCCCACATTCCCATGGTACAGAGTTGACCGTCGATCGAGACATTTAACCCCGGCTTCAAGCGTCCTGCCGATGTGACTCGCTCACGAATTCCGGGAAAGTGTTCTTCCAGAGCGTCGATCACCTCGCTGACACTGCTCCCAGGGACGGTCACTTCGGCGCGGCCTTCCGTCACCGTTCGCAATAATGGTGGTATGTGAACTCGGGGCATGTTGCGTTCCTCGGCTGAATCTATCGAGCGTTTCGACGCAGGAGGAATTCGTTCACGAATCGCACGCGAGCGCATTCGGCAAGGACTCATCGGCATTGCGGACAACTGTGGCGGCGTTTGCACGCCGCACGATCTGCAAGTCAGACCGATTACACCGCCAGAAACCGCTACTTTTGGGCGCAGCGGGATCTACGAACCAGTTCCGTTCCCCTCCGCACGCTTCGCCAGGATTTCGTGCAGCACCTTGGGAGGCGACATCGGTAGCGATCGCAGGCGGACACCGACAGCCTGATAAATCGCATTCGCGATTGCAGCGGGCGGAGGCACGATGGGAACTTCGCCCACACCACGAACTCCGTAAGGATGCTGAGGATCGGGAATCTCCACCAGGAGCGTTTCGATCATGGGAAGATCGAAGCAGGTCGGAATGCGGTAGTCGAGGTAGCTGGCATTCCGCATCACACCGGCTGAATCGTAGAAGTACTCTTCGTTGAGGGCCCAGCCGATCCCCTGGACAGCACCACCCTGTAACTGCCCTTCGACATAACTGGGATGAATTGCGGTACCAACGTCCTGCGCAACGGTATAACGCAAAATGGTTACTTTGCCCGTTTCGGGGTCGACTTCCA
>CALJUK010000614.1 GCA_937975745.1 uncultured Planctomycetaceae bacterium
CCTGCCGGCACGCCCGCGGCCGTCATCTGCAAGTCGACCTGGCCGACACAAAGAGAAGTCTTCTCGACCCTGGGCTAGATTGGCTCGGCAGTCGATGCGGCGGGACTGCATCCCCCATCACTGATCGTCATTGGCGAAGCGTTGTCCCTCGGGCGTCAGATGGACTGGTTCCACAGCCGGCCGTTGCGCGGCCGGCGAATCGTCATCACGCGACCGGAACACCAGTCGGATTCGGCAATCGAACGCTGTCTCGAGCTGGGGGCCGAACCGATCGTTCTGCCGCTGATTGAGATCCTCCCACCAGAATCGTGGGACGCTGTCGACGTGGCCATTGACCGGCTGGCGGAATTCGACTGGCTGATCTTCACCAGCGCCAATGGAGTGCACGGAATTTTCCGCCGAATGTGGAAACGGGGATTCGATCTTCGGAAAGTGGGGAAGGCCCGCATCGCCACTATCGGACCGGCAACGGCCGCGGCACTCGCGGACTATTGCCTGCGAGCGGATCTGGTCCCCGAGAGTTACCGGGCTGAGGCCTTGGCCGAGTCTCTTGCCCCCCACGTTGCGGGCAAGAGAGTCCTCTGGGCGCGCGCCAATCGCGGCCGCGATGTCCTTCCAGAGGCATTGCAGACCGCCGGTGCGCACTTCGAAGAGATGGTTCACGGTGAAATCGACTGGATCGGTCTGAGTAGCCCGTCGATCACGAGATCGTTCGCCCAACAGCTGCCAGCCGAACTTCGCGAAACGATTCTCAGTCAGTTGAAGATTGCCTGCATCAGCCCGGTGACGGCCAACGCTGCGCAGGACGCCGGTCTGTCGGTTCATGCGGAAGCGACAGAATTCACCTGGGACGGGTTGCTGGACGCCATCGCCGACGCGGAAAACTCGCCTTCGTGATGGCCGCTGGGGGTCCCTTCACAACGACTTTGCTCGGAACGAATGCACGATGTCGACAACAGTGCTCGCTTGTCTGGCGTTACTGCCAATTGCCGTTGTGGGGCTCTTTCTCGTCGGGCTTCGTTGGCCAGCCAGCCGGGCGATGCCTTTGTCCTACGCGACGGCAGTCTCCCTGGCGTTGGTGGTCTGGGAAGTGCCCGCAGCGAAGGTATTGGCGGCCTCAGTGAAAGGCGTGTTGATTGCCGCGTCGCTGCTGTACATTGTGTTCGGGGCCATTCTACTGCTGAATACGCTGCGTGAAACAGGCGCTCTGAAGGCCATTCGAGCTGGTTTCAAAGGGATCTCGCCCGATCGTCGCATTCAGGTCGTTATCATCGCCTGGCTGTTCGGTTCGTTCATTGAAGGGGCAGCCGGATTCGGAACGCCCGCTGCTGTCGCCGTCCCTTTGCTGGTCGGTCTGGGATTTCCCGCATTGGCGGCAGTGACGGCCGGGATGATTATCCAATCGACACCGGTCTCGTTCGGTGCGCTGGGAACACCGATTCTGGTGGGGGTCAGTTCCGGACTGTCGGGAGACGCCTCGGCTGTCGAATGGGCACAACAGTTGGCCGGTGGTTCGGCTGCCAGCGTGGATGCCTGGCGGACACTGCTGCTGACAGTTGGCCTTCGCGTAGCCATTCTCCATGCCATCGTCGGAACGCTGATCCCGACGCTTGTCGTGGCCGTGATGACGCAAGGCTTCGGCGCGAAACGTTCGTTCCGCGACGTGCTGGCTGTCTTCCCGTTTGCGTTGTTCGCTGCCTTGGCGATGACCGTGCCCTCTCTGACCACGGCGTATCTTCTCGGTCCGGAGTTTCCTTCGCTGATCGGTGGTTTGATTGGTCTGGCGATCGTTGTTCCGGCCGCGCGAGCCGGTTTCCTGACGCCCCCGCCCGAGCAGGTCTGGGACTTTCCCACCCGGAAAGACTGGCCGGCCGAATGGTCGGGCCAATTCGAATCAGCAGAAGCTTCCTTGACCGGGCGGACAATGTCGCTGGCGAAAGCCTGGCTGCCGTATGTCGTCGTGGCCGTGCTGCTGGTGATCACCCGGTTGCCCGAACTTCCGGTCAAGTCCTGGCTGAAAGCTCCCGAGGTGACGATTGAATTCAAAGGGCTGTTCGCGACCAATGTCGACGCATCGATCGAGCCGTTGTATCTCCCCGGAACAATCTTCGTCGTGACGGCATTGCTGGCGGCCAGGTTTCAGAAAGTCAGCTCGGCCGGGTTGTGGCGGGCCTGGCGTGATTCGGGAGCGGCGATTGTGAGAGCCTCGCCGGCCCTGTTATTTGCCGTGCCAATGGTTCAGATTTTACTCCACTCGGACGGCGGAGCGGCGGGCTATGAGAAGATGCCGATCGAACTGGCCAGCGGAGTGGCAGCCACGGTCGGCGGTGCGTGGCCGTTGTTTGCGCCGCTGATCGGCGGCCTGGGAGCTTTCGTGGCTGGCAGCAACACCATCAGCAACATGATGTTCTCGCTGTTCCAGTTTGGCGTCGGCGAGCAGATTGGTTGCGATCCGCTGTGGATCGTCGCATTGCAGGCGGTCGGGGGAGCTGCTGGCAACACGATCTGCGTCCACAACGTGGTGGCGGCCTCGGCTGTGGTGGGGCTGATCGGGCAGGAAGGACGCGTGATCCGTAAGAGGCTCCCCGTCTTCGTATATTACGTCATAGTCGGCGGAGTGCTCGGC
>CALJUK010000615.1 GCA_937975745.1 uncultured Planctomycetaceae bacterium
GGGCAATTCTGGCGGCGTTTGAACGCCGAGTGATCTGCAAATCAGGCAGATGACGCCGCTGGAAGCCGCTGTTGCTAGACGCAGCACGCTCCAGGTCTGACGTGGCAGCGGTCGGACTCGCGACGTGGGAATGCATCTTGGAAACGCATCAAAGGTGCGTTATGCTAAGTCGTCCCCACCCATTGCGACTTTCGAGAGAAAGCGACCGCCTCGATGCTGACGTTTCACTCTTCGCCGACCGGTCTCCGCGCGGGGCCAGGAACCAGCCGCCGGGCATTTCTACGCGTCGGAAGTCTGGGGCTGGGTGGCCTGAGCCTGCTGAACACACTGCACGCGTCCGCGGCGTCGAGCATCACCAATCATGTGGCGCGGGGAAAGTCGGTTGTCTTCCTCTTCATGCAAGGGGGCCCCAGCCAGACCGAGACATTCGACCCCAAGATGACGGCACCGCCTGGAATTCGCAGCGAGACAGGCGAGGTGAGTACCGCACTGCCGGGCGTTACGTTTGCGGGAACGTTCCCGAAACTGGCGGCCCTCGCCGACCGGTTGGCTGTCGTTCGGTCGTTCGTCACCGGTGACGGACGGCATGACATCAAGCCGATCGTCAGCCGTTACAGCCTGGATGCGAATATCGGAACGCTGTATTCCCGTGTCGTGGGTATGAACCATCCTGGCACGGGCATTCCAACACATGTGGCACTGTATCCCCAAGCTGTCGACGAAACGACGGAGCCTTCGTTTCAGAAGTTCGGGAGTTTCGAATCGACCGGTTCTCTGGGGGCCGGTTATAAGCCGTTCGCACCGGGAGCAGGGGGCCAACTGCAAAAGGATCTGGAACTGAATCTGCCGACTGAGCGGTTGCTGGATCGACGGCGATTGCTGACGGAACTCGATCGGCTCCGACGGGAAATGGAAACGAACCCATCGGCCATGGGGATGGATCGCCTGAGAGCGCAGGCCTTCGACAGCATTTTGGGCGGGGTGGCCCAGGCCTTTGATCTGTCGCAAGAGTCCCCCGAGACGATTCGCCGCTACGATACGGCACCGCTGGCTCGGCCGGATGACATCAGCCGCAAGTGGAACAATCACAGCAAGTATGTCGACCACGTGAAATCGCTGGGAAAGCTACTGCTGCTCGCTCGGCGGATGTGTGAAGCGGGTTGCGGCTTTGTCACCGTGACGACCAGTTTTGTCTGGGACATGCATGCCGATTCAAACAACGCGGGCGTCCGCGAGGGGATGGACTATATCGGTCGGCCGTTCGATCATGCGGTCTCGGCCTTCATTGAGGACACGGTGGACCGAGGGCTGAGCGACGACATTCTCCTGGTGGCCTGCGGCGAGATGGGGCGGACACCCCGGCTGAATTCCCGCGGAGGACGGGATCACTGGGGCGGTATCGCACCGCTGTTGCTCGCTGGCGGTGGCTTGCGAATGGGACAGGTCATCGGCCGTTCAAACAACGATGCCAGCCGTCCCGAATCGACTCCGTTGGGAATCGACCGTCTCGTTTCGACGATTCTCAACACGCAGTTCAACATCAGCGAGCTGCGTCTGGTGCCCGGCATGCCGGCGGATATCATCCGACTGGCGTCACAGGCTGAGCCAATTCCGGGGTTGCTGTAATGCCCGGTCGTGTGGTTTGTGCCATCTATCGGACAGAGGTGGTCGGCGCCACAGTTCAGCGGCTTTCGAGTGGCTTGCTCCAGGACGGTCGACATATCTCAGGATAATCGAAGTCGTCAACGGTAGTCTCGGTCGGCCTACACAAACCAGAAGGTCCTCTCCTTCCAGCTCCGATACTCTTGGCCGAAGGCACGCTCGAGAATGGCGTCCTCGCGTTTGGTTCGCCACAACTGTAGAGCGACGAACGTTGCGTAAAAGGCCCACCAACACCAGAACGGGGGGGCGAAGATCAGCCAGACACCCGCCTGAGCGATGAATTGCCCAAGGTAGACCGGATGCCGCACGAAGCGGTACAGCCCGGAGGTCTTCAGCTTTCGGGCTTCGGGCACAATGCTGAACGACCGAAACAACGTCACGTAACCGGACAGGTCAATCACATTCCCCAGCATGATGAGTGCCGCGCCGGAAAGAACCTGCAGCAGGTTGAGTTGCGAGCTTTGAACGTAGACCGCCCAGGTCCTGGCTGTTTCGGGCGAAACAAGGGCCACTCCGGAGATCATCAGGAATGGGAGAATGGGCCACCATCCTGCCAGAAGCGATAACAGCACGGTGCTCGCCTGCTGGGCGCGAAGTTTTGCCGGTCTGCGACAGACGAATGCCAGGCCGATCAGGAGGATATTCGCATCTACCAGGACTCGTGTCCAGGGAATGTTGATTCGCGAGCCGTCGGAGAAAACATACCAGGCTCCCATGGTCCAGAAATTGTTCAAGTAGATGGGCAGTTCGAATGCCAGCCAGGAGAACATGACCAGCGCGCCGCAGATTTGGCCGAGTCGTTCGGGAATTGCCAACCAGAGTCGACTGAACCACGTGTCGGCGAATTCGCGGTCACGCGCGGGAAGTCGGACGCCGGCGATCATGCGCGGGGCTTCAGTTGTCATAGTTCCTCCTGTTACCCGTTCGAACACCGATGATGGCGTCATCGGATGTATGACGGTGT
>CALJUK010000616.1 GCA_937975745.1 uncultured Planctomycetaceae bacterium
CCGATGGTCGGCGCGTTGACATCGTGGACCGGGAGAACGGCATCGCCTGGGAAGTCGAGTGGTGCAGCAAGTGGGAGCAGTCGATCGGCCAGGCAATCGGATACGCCACTGCTCTCGACATGGAGCCGGGTGTGTGGCTGCTGTTCAATTCGGGTGATGACGAGGAGTGGAACCAGTTCCAGGCGGCTGCGGAATACCTGCAAAGCCGTGGGATTCCTCTGCATGTGAGGACGCACAAGCCGTGAAGACTCTCACCGCATTTCTGTTGATGGCGCTACCAGCGCTCGCCGGCCCGAAGGACGCCGTGGTTGAGTTGCCGGGGTGTTCGGGCGTCTGTGTCTCGGATGAAGGGCATGTCCTCACCGCGAAGCATTGCATAATCGGGTCCCAAGGACTCCCGGAGACGATTCTGGTGGAGTTCCCCGGCGCTGATCCCGTCAAGGCGGTACGGGTGTGGGTGACGGAAGATCCGGAAGGCCCGGTTGTTTACGACTGCGAAGGTGACGGGTTCCCGTTTCTTGAGATCGCCGACAAGCCGCCGTCCGTGGGAGAGCAGATTGAGGCGTGGGGTTATCCCGGCGGGGATGATCTGACGATCCGCAAAGGTGATATGACGGGCGGTGGGGATTCGGAATTTCTGGTGAACGGTCGGGTGGTCGGCAGGTTCAAAGCGAACTACTCAACCGCTGTGACAGCGCCGGGGATGAGCGGCGGTCCGGTTCTCGATTCGGACGGCAAGGTGTGCGGTCTTATCTCGTCCGGCAACGCGAGGGGGTCGACGTTCATTTCTCACTTCGCGACTTCGACGGCGCGGCTGCCGGGGGCGGTCGACGGCGAACTGACGGTGCTGTACTTCGGGGCATCGTGGTGCGAACCGTGCCGGAACATGCACCCGGCGATTGAATCACTGGCTGAGGATTACGACCTGACTGAAGTGGACGTTGACGAGGACAAGGCACTGACGGCAGAACATGGCGTGCGGTCCATTCCGGCTATCGTGATTCTGTACGAGGGCGAAGAGGTTTCGCGGGTGGTCGGCTATACATCGGAGCGGTCTCTTCGGTCGCGATTGTCTCGGATTGAGAGAACGCGGGGGGAGTTCGGCGCTGGGTTCGTGATCCAGTGCCCGATTCCCGGTCAATGCCCTCCCGGCTGCCGGTGCGGGTGCCAACGCCCATCGACTCGCCCGGCCCCGCCGACTTCAATCCCGCCCGCGACTGCTGCCGGCGCAAGAGGCCCGGCGGGACCGCGTGGACCGGCCGGCATCGACGGAACGGACGGGGCTGACGGACGCGGTATCGACGACATGCGTGTGTCTGACGGGAAGCTGGAGGTATTGTACTCGGACGCTTCCGAATGGGTTTTGGTGGGTGAACTTCCGTCTGGTCCGCAAGGTCCGGCTGGTGAACGTGGGCCTCAAGGTGAACCGGGGCCGTCCCGGAATGTGACTGTCATTTTTGAGGACAGCGAAGGAAACCAACTTGCTCCCCCGGTGGTTGTTCCTCCGGGGGCTAACACTGTCAGAGTTCCCATTGAACGGTTCATCGAGGAATGACTGACGACGTCACTGTAATCGCAGAAATTGGAGATTCCGAAATGCCTGTCGACCTGACTGAAAATGTTGCAGCGGAACTTGTCCGCACTGGAGCTTCGGCGCATCAGGCGTTGATGACTGACATCCAGCACAACGGCGCGTCGATTCATAACCTCGCCCGTGCCGTTGCCGTTCGCAAGCACGATGAACTTGGCTCGATCGAGTCCCGTGCCCACAGCGGCATCATGGCGACGCCAGTTGCTTCGCCAGCCACTCAGCAGGGCTAAACCCTTCCGTTCCCCATGACCCCGCAGCAACGACATGAGCGCCACCACCGCGTCCGGCTCGCAACACTCCAGCGCGACTGGAACGAAATCACACGAATCATCCGGGATGAACTGGAAAGAGCGAGCGCAGGAGCGGTGGGCAACGGCGATCGGCAAGATGCACCTGATGGGCCAGATGGTGGGGTGGGAGTCGATTCGCCGGGGGATGGCGCATGAGGATGAATTGGCGTATCGGCATGCACTGGCGAACGAAAAGGTATTGCACGGTGGCAAGGCCGTAGGAGACCCGGAGGCCGAAGAGATGGGCGACATGATCCTCGGAGACCGGGTCGAACAGCACTACCACGTTGCGAAAGGGCTGGGCAAGCTCGCCAAGGCTGGTGTGGCCGCGGCGTTGATCGGATCGGGCGCCGGGCTGACTCTCGGCGTTCCGTTTCTGATCGATGCCCTGACTGACTCACCAACGACGGGAACACCCGGAGTGATCGTGGAACCTGGCACAGATACAGACTGGCGACTTGGACAGCCGGTGGTGGAGTAGGGCCGTGTTTGAGTTGTGGGGCAACTATTACGTTCTCGCTGAACAACTGGAGGTGCCAAGCATCTTCGGCGGCGATCGGCCATCGTACATCGTGCCTCAGGGTTACGAGAGCGACGGTGCGTCCATTCCTCGCATCGCATGGCCGCTCATCGGTCACCCGTTCATGGGCAAGTTTATGCGGGCTGCGACCGTGCACGACTGGTTGTGCGAACAGTCGGAGACTTACGGCCAGCGTGCGGTGGCTGACGGCGTGTTCGTCGAACTGCTGCGGCGCGACGGCGTGAAGTGGTGGCGTCGGGCGCTGATGTATCTTGCTGTCCGGGCCTACGCGGTGTGCGTGTGGTCGTGGACGCGCGAGTCAAACACAACCCCACTTAGGTGACAGGATAAAGCATGGCACTTTCAACAAACGTATCCCGAGACGAGGCGAACGCGATCGCGTCCGTGTGAACGGCACTCGCGGATGTGCTTGCCAAAATCGACACGACCATCTAGCACAACAGCGCCCTTGCGATAGACTGGGCGGGCGACCCGAAACCGGCGTACATCAGCGAGGATTCGGACGGTAATATCGACACGCTGAACTTTGATCGTAATTCGGTGGCGAATGCTATCGGATCGCTCGATAACGTCCGCAAGTTGATGACGAATCAAGCGGTCTCTCAGGGGGACCACTTGGGAAATATCAACAAGCTCTCTCGTGCTATGCCGTTGAGGTAACGATGTGATGACCTACCGCCTCTTTCGGGAGACTTCAATGGCCGCCCCGTACACACAGATTCACACTCACGCATCCGATCTTGAGACAGGAATCCTTCAAGTTGATTTACGCAACATGCCTGCTGCGTGGTGGGACTCAGCGAAGACGATCAATGGAAACGCGATTGGTGCAACAACGTGTTGCGGCGTGAAACTCGAATGCCGTGCGGTGGACTTTGATTTCCGCAATCGGACAGGGGCGGTTCGGGTGAGATTTGAACGGGAGCACGTTCACAACGGACTACTTTCGATTCGCCTGTTCCCTCCAACCGTGGTCAGTTTGTAAATGCCTCTTCCGTCGACAGGTTACGACTCGGCAACGATCAGCAACCCGGCGTCCGCTCTGACGGACTTCACGTTGCTGGTTGATCTGTCGCGCATGTCGACCGATTGGTGGGCGGCGGTTACGTCGAGTGACGGCACTAAGGGCCGGGCGGCGAAGGACGACGAAACAGAGCTTGCGGCCGACTGGATCGACTTCGACGACGTGGGAGAAACCGGTTGGTTGCGTGTGAAGTGGAGCGGCACGCTGGCGGCGAGCGGATCGCAGGTGTTGCGCATCTACCCTCCGGTTACTGGCAACAGCAGCTACGCGGCGAGCGACACCTACGGCAGCGACAACGCCTACGATTCCAACTGGGAGGGCTACTGGCCGGACGGCGCGGGAACCGATCGCACGGCGAATGGACGAGACGCAACGTCGTTTGGCGAGATTTCACCGGGCGGTGTCTCTGGTCAAGTTGGCAACGCGACAGACTACGACGGCACGGGTGACTATGCAGACGCCGGCACAACACCTGTCAGCGGCTCAGAAAACCGCACAGTGATTTGCTGGGCAAACCCAGACGATACGT
>CALJUK010000617.1 GCA_937975745.1 uncultured Planctomycetaceae bacterium
CGGCCAATTTCCTGTCGGCCGGGTGAAAGTTCGCGTGGATTGTTCCGGACTTTCCGTCAGTCCCGGATTCATCGACCTTCACAATCACAGCGACCGGAGCATCCTCACGCCGGACAGCCGAGCGGCGATGAATTTTCTCACGCAGGGCTGTACGACGCTGGTCACCGGAAACTGCGGAAGCGGGCCGATCGACGTCGCTGAATACTACACGAAGCTGGATGAATTGGGGGCCGGCACGAACGTGGCCCACCTGATTCCCCAGGGCTCACTTCGGGCTGAGGTGGTCGGCAACGATCAACGCCCTGCAACAGCCGATGAACTCGACCGAATGCGGGGACTGGTGGCACGGGGAATGCAAGACGGTGCCTGGGGCATGTCAACTGGACTCATTTATGTTCCCAGTTCGTTTGCCGACACAGACGAATTGTCCGAACTGGCGAGCGTTGTGGGAAGAAGTGGCGGGATCTATGCCAGCCATATTCGAGGGGAAGGGACGGGCTTGCTCGGTTCCGTCGCCGAAGCGATCGAAATTGGGCGACGGGGCGAGGTGCCGGTTCACATTTCTCACTTCAAGTCGTCTGGAAAAGACTCGTGGGGATTGGTTCGAACTGCGGTTCAGATGATCGAAAAAGCCCGAACCGCCGGACAGACCATTACAGCCGACCAATATCCCTACACGGCCTCAAGCACATCCCTCGAAGTGACAATGTTGCCCGCATGGGCTCGGGCCGGTGGTCGCAAGAAGACCTGGGAACGACTGCAAGCGAATTCCTCCGAGGGGAGTCGCATTCGCGAAGCAATCAGCGAGATGCTGGAACTGACGGACGGAGGCCATCGCATTCAGATCGCCCGCTACAGTCCACGACCGGACTGGGCAGGATTACGACTGGATGAGATTGCACGGCAGGAGAACATCACACCGTTCGACTTGTTCTTGCGCATCGAGGAGCACGGCGGGGCTTCGATCGTGAATCACGGGATCAACGAGGACGACGTGCGGTATGTGATGGCGCTTCCCTGGGTAGCCACCGCCTCCGATGGTTCGGCCCGAGTTCCCAGCGATGAGGTTCCGCATCCCCGCAGCTACGGGACGTTTCCGCGGAAGATCGGTCTGTATGCCATTCGCGAGCAGGTTGTTCCCGTCGCCCATGCGGTCCGAAGTTCGACCGGCTTGCCGGCCGATATTCTCGGACTCACCGATCGTGGCTATCTGCGCAAGGGATACGCAGCCGACATCATTGTCTGGGATGAGAAGAGGCTGATCGACAAGGCGACTTTCACTCACCCGCATCAATACGGCGAGGGGATGGTTCATATCTACGTGAATGGCAGACCGGCTGTCGTCAACGGTCACGTCACGGGCGTGCTGGCTGGCAAAGCTTTGCGGCATCCGACTCCCACGAATGAGGCAACACGTTGAAATGTCCGCCGGCGTGTAGGACGCGGGTCACTGGCCGCTTGTCGGCTGGACGTGAAAGGACGAAGAACTGCGACATAGCGAGATGTAGGACAACGGGACTCGATCTAGTCGACGACGCGTCGAGTCAGTTCATTGGGATCACTTCAGACACGCGATTCGGAAATGCAATGAAGACACTCAGCTGCGCTCTCTTGATGGTGTTGTCAGTCCTGGCGTTGCCTCTCGCGCGAGCAGATCATCCGGATCGAGTGCCGCAAGAGGGGGTCCCCCAAGGCAAACTGACTACGGCGGAGTACTCAGACAGTCAGGTCTTTCCCGGGACAACGCGACAATACAGCGTGTACGTGCCGGCGCAATACACTCCGGGCCAGCCGGCCAACCTGATGGTCTTCATGGATGGCGGAAGTTACGCCAATTCCAACGGATCATTTCGGGTGCCGGTCGTATTTGACAATCTGATTCACCAGAAGGACATGCCGATCACCATCGCCGTGTTCGTGAATCCAGGTGTCCTCCCGCCAACCGTTCCGGGAGCGCAGAGCCGTAGCAATCGATCGTTCGAATACGATTCGCTGGGCAACCGCTATGCCACATTTCTGGTGGACGAGTTTCTGCCGGTTGCGCTGGCAGGGCTCGATGTTTCCCAAGAACCCAGCGATCGGGCTGTCTGCGGGATTTCGTCCGGCGGCATTTGCGCTTTCACCGTAGCCTGGGAGAGGCCGGACCAGTTCGGCAAAGTGCTGACACACATCGGCAGCTTCACCAATATTCGTGGAGGCTGGGCTTACCCGGGACTTGTGCGGAAGTCAAAGGATCACCCGAAGCCAATCAAAGTCTACATGCAGGAAGGACGAGATGATCTCAACAACCTGCACGGCAACTGGCCTCTGGGAAATCAGGATCTCGCTGCGGCTTTGCAGTTTGCTGGCTACAACTACAAACTCGTCATGACAGAGGGGGGACACAGCGGCAAGTGGGGCGGCGAAGATCTGCCGGATGCGCTACGCTGGCTGTGGGCGGAAGAGTCGGAGTCGACGTTCATTCCGATCGTCGAAACAAAGCCCGTGTGGGAGCCGCACCCCGACGCCGTCCCGCAAGACGATGTCCCGCATGGCAAGGTCGAGCAGATGACTCCCTGGGAGTCAGAAATCTTCGCCGGCACGATTCGCGATTGGTCGATCTACGTTCCGGCCCAGTACAAGCAAGGGGAGCCGGCGGCAGTAATGATCTTCCAGGACGGCGAGCGGATGCGCGACGTCAAAGGGAGATGGCGAATCCCCGTGGTGTTCGACAATCTGATTGCCCGCGGAGACATGCCGACGACGATTGCCGTTTTCATCAATCCCGGCCATCACAAGTCAAAGCCGATGGTGAAGGGGCGGTCGTCGAATCGGAGCTACGAATACGACAGCCTCGGCGATCGGTATGCTCGATTCCTCCTGGAGGAAATTCTGCCGGAGGTCGAAAAACGGTACACCATTTCGGATGACCCGGAGATGCGGGCGATTGGCGGTTCCAGCTCGGGGGCCATCTGTGCCTTTACGGCGGCATGGGAACGAACCGATTCGTTCCGCAAGGTCTACTCGAGTGTGGGGAGCTTCACGAATCTGCGAGGTGGAAATGTTTACCCGGCCCTCGTCCGCAAGACGGAGCCGAAACCGATTCGCGTGTATCTGGCTGACACAAGCGGCGATGTCGACAATACCTTCGGGAGTTGGCCTTGGGCCAACCAGAGAATGGCGTCCTCCTTGAAGTATATGGGCTACGACGTCCGGTTCGATTGGGCCGAGGGATACGCCCACAACTCCGACTTTGGCAGCTCGCATTTTCCCGACGCCATGCGATGGCTGTGGCGCAAAGAACGGCCCACGGCGGAATACGATACCCGCGGTGACCTGGGGGGCGATCTCACCCTGCTGAAATTGCTGATTCCCGGAGAATCGTGGGAAGTCGTCGCCGACAACGTGGGCTTTGCCGATGGCCTTTGTTCGGATCAGGATGGGAATCTCTACTTCTGCGATATGCGGGCTCCGGCCGTCTATCGGATTTCGGCCAAGGATGGTTCGCGGACGACGCTTGTTGAAGAGTCGGTCAGCGGTCTGGAGTTCAGTCCGGACGGCTCGCGGCTGTACGGTTGCCAGGGGGCCAAGAACCGAGTCATTTCCATCAACATCGCGAACGGTGAAGTGAAGACAGTTGCTACAGGAGTGAAGCCGAACGATCTGGCAGTCACCAAAGACGGGTTCATTCTCATCACGGAGACCGGCGCCCAGCAGGTTACCCGCATCAGTCCGGAAACGGGCGAGGTGACTGCTGTCGACACGGGCATTACCAAGCCCAATGGGATCGCGATCTCCAATGATGGCGGGACTTTGGCCGTCTCTGACTACGGTGGCCAGTTTGCCTGGATGTTTCGCGTGAACCCGGAGGGACGGCTGGACGCAAAAATGCCAAGCATGACGCTGCGACTTCCGATTGACGAGAAGGGCGAGTTAAGATTCAACGAGCCTCCCCCGTATGTGTCAGCTTCGCGTGGCGATGGAATGGCTGTCGATAAGAGGGGGCGATACTACATCACCAGCACGTTGGGCGTGCAGGTGTACGACCCGACTGGCCGTCCGTGTGGCGTTCTGCCAAAGCCGAACCGGGACCAGCCTTTGACAAGTTGCATCTTGGCCGGCCCGAACCACAGCACGCTGTATATCGCACATGGGAACACCATCTTCAGCCGCAAGCTGACCGTTGAGTGATCAGAATGCCCGTCCTGGCTGTTGAAGGTTGACTTCACCAGGGACCTGATGGGGTAAGAAGACCATGGCTATGTGGCCTGTAAAACGGTCATGTGGCGTTCAGAAAATAGTGATTGAGCGAACACACAACAGCTGCAAATC
>CALJUK010000618.1 GCA_937975745.1 uncultured Planctomycetaceae bacterium
AGGCGATCAATTACAGCGCACTCGACCGGACCTACTGGTCGTGAACCGCCGGGAGTCCGTTCTCGGTGGGCGCATCGTGACACACGAAGATGTCGCACGTAGAGACCCGGAGCCGGTGTTCGTAGCCATTCGCACCCGCGCAGAGAAGAACGGCCGCGGTGCACAAAGCACGCGCGGCCGCGTCGGAGAAGTCGCGTTAAACTCGGCCCGGCTCGCAAGCCCAGGGCTCGATCGTTACGTTTCCTTCTCTTTCTTCTTCGGTAACGCCTGGGGCTGCGGGTCGTAATCGTATTCCACGATACGCCCCATGACGGCCCGAAGCAGCCGATAGTCCTTCTCGACCCGGTCACCACGGTCGTACTCCGCAATGACCGTGTAAATGTGCGGAACGTGCGGCAGAAGCGGGTCCGATTCGAAGCGCCAGGCGTCGGTCTTCTTGACGCGATAGCCGTCCATCCCCTGCACCTTCACCTCGGTAGCGCCCGGTGCGTGGATCAGGAAGACTGCCACACGGGGGTGCTTGTCGTCAGCAATGGGACGCAGCGGATGGCGATAGGTCTGGCCCAGATTGCCCGGCGGGGGTCCCGGGGGTTGGCCCAGTTGGGGTCGGACCGATTGCGGCCCGGTCGACGGAGGCCCACCCAACTGCGGAACACCATACTGGGCTCCGTAGGGTTGCTGACCGTACATCCACTGCAGGCCGGCCACTGGATGACCGGCCATCATGGGGGGGACTCCCATCTGCATCTGGCCCATCTGGTTCTGATAGGGGCTGGCATAGCCGGCTCCGTAGCCACTCTCAACGTAGCCCCCCTGGTATCCGAGAGACGGTCCGCCTCCACCGGAGAAGCCCCCGCCGCCGGAATTGCAGGGGCAACCGGCGAAGGCCTGTCCCGCGACAATCCCTGCCGTCGCGGCAAAGCCCAAAATGGTGGTCCGTTTGCGTCTGGATAAGGTGATCATGGTTCGATTCCGTTTATCATGACGATCGCCGGTGAACCTCATGTTGGCCGGACGAACGCTGTCAATTCCATCTCGTGGAGCGAACTGCTCGAAAGGAGACGTCTTGGGGGGGAAGTCAGCCTGCCGTCGCTTGGCAGGCAAAGTGTTCCCACGTCTGGCTGTCTGGTTGCGAGGCCATGTTGCCGACGTCGAGAGAAGCGTACCACTCATTCCAGAGCGTGCTGGCAGGAAACGGACTTCGAACGGGATTCGGGCCGACAGCTTTGACGGCCGTGTGCTTCCCACCAAAGGCGGAAACTTGATAAAATGCGTGACAAGACAAGCCGGGGAAAACTGTAGGGCCTGGTGTCCGCATCGCGGATCAGTTCTCCATCCTTGAGTGGACCAGGGTTTCGTCCTGGTGGTTTTTGCCAATCGCAGCGGTGGCCGAAAGCCTGCCGGGACGGCTTAAACCGGTTGTTCGCACCGCGCGGGCGTTTTGTGGGGAACGGCCGAAGACGTTGACAATTTACAAGATGCGAACTAACCTCCGCGCCGGTAGATGCCGATCAGCCCAAGGCGAGGTCATGCGCCACGAACACTCACGATCGTGCGGTACGGTCGTGGTGCGTGTCGGGAGCCATCAGCCGCATGTAGGGCCTTGGCGAGTCGCTTCCCGGCGAAGTTGATGTAACTCCAATCACTTCCGAAGTAGCGAGCGCAGTAGAATGATGCGAATTTCGCCCTCCCTCGCCCAAAGCGTGACAGCTTTTGCGGCCTTGCTCTGTCTTGGAACCGTTTCTCCGGCCTATTCTCAGGAGCTGTCCTGGGCGGAGAAGATGTTCGAGATGCATAAGGTCGATTTTGGCACAGTCGCACGCGGTGCTGACACCCGACTCCGCGTGAAGATCACCAACATCTACAAAGAAGACGTCCACATTTCCGACGTGCGGACGACGTGCGGTTGTTCCGCCGCCAAGCCCTCCGCGACGACATTACACAGTCGTGAAGAGGCCTATGTCGAAATCACGATGGATACCCGTCGGTTCACCCGCCGGAAGGATTCCAATCTGATCGTTACCTTCGACGCCCCTCTGGCTGCCGAAGTTCGCCTCCCCATTACAGCCTACATCCGCACGGATGTTGTTTTGACGCCCGGTTCGGTCAATTTCGGTACGGTCGACCTGGGAACCGAGCAACAGAAGCAGATTCAAGTCGCTTACGCCGGCCGTGACGACTGGCAGATCCGCGGTGTGCAGAACGACGACCCCAACCTGCAGGTGGCCGTCAAAGAAACCGTGCGGACAAGTGGTCGTGTCGAATACACAGTCGACTTCCACCTGCTGCCGACAGCGGCCGCCGGTCCCTACCGTCACCATATCCAGCTGCTGACAGACGATGCGAACGCCCCGACGGTCCCCGTTCTGGTCGAAGCCCGCATCGAGTCGGACATCACCATCACGCCCGACGTCGTTTCGCTCGGCATGTTGGTTCCCGGCCAGCAGAAGACGGTCAACGTCGTCATCCGTGGCAAGCAGCCTTTCAAGGTCGAGAAGATTGAATGCAACGAAATGGATCGTTGCTTCAAGGTTCGCCTGCCTGAGGAAAGCCGCCAAGTGCACGTCCTGCCGTTGACGATCACCACCCCGGAAGATCAGCAGGGCTCCTTCACCGAGGTCTTCTCTGTGCAGGTCGCTGGCCGACCCGAGCCGGTGGTCTTCAAGGCCTCTGGAAAAATCATCGACGCGGGCAAGGGATCGTAACGCGTCCGCCCAGGAAGCGATCGATCATCCGACCGACAAGCAGAATCGCCCAGCGCCCCGGCCTCACCCGCCGGGGCGTTTCGCGTGTATGGCCAATCGTCGTGCCGCCTTCGCGTGGGGATGTTCCGTCGCAGCGTGGATGCGAGATGGCCCCCACGACGGACCGCACCGCCGTTCCGACAACGCGTTTACCGCGAGATGCCGTACTTCTTCATCTTGTTATACAGCGTCACACGGCTGATCCCGAGTTCCCGAGCGGTCGTCGTCCGGCTTTCATTATTCTTGATCAGTGCCTGCTCGATGATTTCTTTTTCGGTCAACGCCACCTGATCCCCGAGGCGGGACGAGTGATCCACAGCTCCGGATAGGTTCACCGAGGGGTCGTTTGTCGGGCCAACTTACCCCGCAAGAATGTGACTGGGGAGATTGTCGACGGCCAGTTCCCCATTGCTGCAGTAGATGACGGCTCGCTGAATGACGTTTTCCAATTCGCGGAGGTTTCCGGGCCAGGGGTAAGTCTCCAGGGCGCGGTAAAAGTCGGGCGTCGTGGAATCGACTCGGACGTCATGTCGCTTGGCCAGTTGGGCGATAAACTTCTTGGCCATCGGGGCAATGTCGGGGCGGCGTAGACGAAGCGGCAGAACTTCGAACTTCAGCATGTTCAACCGATAGTACAAGTCCGGCCGGAAACGCCCCTGATCGACCAAGGGCTGCAAGTCCAGGTTGCTGGCCACAACCAGGCGGGCCTGACTGGTCAACGTCTGGTTCGAGCCGACCGGCTCAAACTCGCCCGTCTCGATCACCTTCAACAGTTTGACCTGCTGTTCCGGTCCAAGAACGTCGATTTCGTCGAGGAGAATCGTACCGCCGCCAGCGGCCACAAACTTACCCTCTTTGTCGGCATGGGCGCTGGTGAACGAGCCCTTCTTGTGGCCGAACAGCTCACTCTCGATCAATTCGCTGGGAAGCGCACCGCAGGCGACATGCATGAACGGCTTGTCGGATCGGGGAGAGACTTCGTGAATCAGCCGCGAGAGAAACGTCTTGCCCGACCCGGTCTCGCCAATCAGCAGAATGGTGACGTTATGCCGGGCGGCGACTTCCAGCTCGGCCAGCATCCGCTTCATGGCCGGCGTGCTGGTTTCGAACTGTCGAGTAATGCCCCCCAAAATGGTGACCGTCGAGGTGGAATCGGTCGCTGGGCGGACGGCTGTCGCGTTCTTCTGTTGGGTCGGAGCCGCCGCTTGAGGCAACGTCTCGGTCAACGCCTGATACACGACGGAGGCGCTTTCCGGCGAGCGAAGGTGGATGGCGTCAGTACAGGCCGCTCGCCGCTCGAGCGTCTCTGGAGTCTCGGCTGACGTGACCATGATCAACGACATCTCGGGACAGCGCTCGCCGAGGCTTTCAAGCATCCGATCTTCCAAATGTCCTCCCGAACGTGTCGAGCGGAAGTCGGCAATCAGGCAATCATAATCTTCGGCCAAGGCCTCCTCGTAGGCCCCTTCGAGTGTCTGTTCAGAGCGCAATACGTAACCGTCTGCCGTCAGTTCACTCAGTCCATCAACCAAGCCGACATCTTGTGTCAGTACCAGGACTCTCGGGAGAGATGACATTCGTTCCTCGATTGCTGTATCTGAGCGGGTAAGCCGTTGTCTTGCGGGGGTCACACGTCCCGGCTGATGCGGTCTTTGTACAAACCGAGTGCCAAAGCGCTAACGTGTGCGAACACTCGGGTGCTAACACGCGAAGCCCATTACAGTTAACGATTATTGACGGTTCGGGCCGGCAGCCGCCCCTGCCGTCCGGCCGTTGCGAGAACACAACATCGCCTGTCAACAATGTTGTACGGAGACCACATCGTAGATCCACGTTGCCTGTGGCCCGGTTGTACCGGCCGCACCAACAAGTCCGAATGTTCGGCCGTTGGGATCGTGCGCACCCTTCGACATTTTGTGTCGTTGTCTTGTGGCGTGTGTCGAGGGGGGGATTAGTGTTGCGTCAAACTGAACTTTTCGGATTGAGAAACGAGGGCGGAGCGGCCAGCGAGCCGCGGGCCAAGTTCTTCAATTCTCACTTTGAGGCCTGACAAGGCATTTGACCGCTGGAACACCCGCGGCTTCGGTACTTCCTTCGTCGATATCCGGACGCATGTCACGTCTGACAGAAGTCGAGCCGCGAGGGCATTTGGACCAGCGGACTGCCAGGTGTATGATGGGCCTGCGCGCTCGATTGTGTGTACTCGAAGGTGCGTCAAGCCGCGTCAACACCGGACCACGACCGGGTGTTCAACTCCCGAATGGTCGTCTGCCACGAGAGGACCATTGAGATGTCCAAGTTTGCCATCATTCTGCCGGCGGCTGGCAAGAGCAGCCGTTTCGCCAAACAGAACCGGAAGAAGCCGTTCGTCGAACTCAAAGGGCGGGCGGTCTGGGTTCGTGCGGCCGAGCACTTCATCAGTCGTAACGACGTGGTGCAAACAATTCTTGTCGTCTCGGCCGAAGACGAAGAGTGGTTCCGCGACAAGTTTCGGCCGAATCTGGCGTTCATGGATATCGACATCGTGACCGGCGGGGCGGAGCGGTGCGATTCGGTCCAGAATGCGCTGGCACGTGTGAGGCCGGATGCGGATTTTGTCGCGGTGCACGATGCGGCCCGACCGTTGTTGGTCGAAACCTGGATCAACTCCGTCTTTCAGCGGGCGATCGAAACCGATGCCGCCATCCTGGCGATTCCCGTGACCAGCACACTCAAACGCCGGGGACAGGACGGCTGTATCGACGAGACCGTCCCCCGCAACGGACTCTGGGCGGCCCAAACGCCCCAAGTCTTCCGCCGCGAACTGCTGATGGAAGCGTTTTCCCGCCGGGATGGATTCCCAGCCACCGATGAAGCCCAGCTGGTGGAGCGGATCGGCCATCGAGTGGCACTGGTCGAAGGTTCCCCCATGAACCTGAAGATCACGACGGTGGACGACTTCCGCATGGCCGAGGGACTGCTCGAGTGCCTTCCCAAGCCGAAGGGACTTCGCCCGTTACACCCGTTCGCCGACGAAGAACCCCGATTCCCATAGTCGGCCCGTTGTGCGCCAATTCTGCCGGGTCGACCGCGTCAATTGGGCTTTGTGAATTATTGCACAGGCCCCATAATGCCGCAGCCCAATCGCTTCCGCCCGGGGGGATTCGGCGAAGAACACCCACAGAATGTTCAACTTCCGGGGCCGCGCTGCGCGGCAACCACCAGCCATTCTTAAACTCGAAATCTTGAAAACTGCTTCTCAACGCTCACACAGTCCATCACCCCCACCCAACATTTACGCAGCTTTCCTAAACGGACAAGCCGCTACGACTGGCTGCAATGAGGAAGGAAGCCCGCACAACAGCTCTGCATGACATAACCGTGTGAAGCGGCTTGGTCCGCGCGACCGATAACACCATTCGGCTCACCTGATTACGAGCGTTTCAGGGGCTTGTTAAAACATCGAAGCCAACGGAACGGCTTCCGACTCAATCCGCATAGCGCCGCACGCCGCGTCTGCTGGGCGATGGAACACCCGAAGCATGAGCGTCAACTGCATGAATTCTTCCTCGGCGCTGGTTATTCCGTCGCGCGGGATCTTTGCCGGACCGCCGCACGAACGCATCTCGCTGCAATCGGCCCACCTGATCGGTGTGCGTGGCAGCGGAATGAAAGCGCTCGCCGAATGCCTGTTGCAAATGGGCGTGGACGTGTCCGGGTCCGACTCGTCGCCGTCGGACACACCCCTGCTCTCCTTGCGCGGTCGCGACTTCCACGTTCACCAGGGACACGATCCTGCGTTTCTGCCCGAGACGGCCGACATTGTCGTCTACAGCCCTGCGGTCGGACCGGCCAACCCTGAAAGGCGCTTGGCCACTCGGCTCGGCATCCCCCAGTATTCCTATACCCAGATGCTCGGTCTGCTGACACGCGATCGAATCGCCGTCTGCATCGCCGGCACACACGGCAAGAGCACCACTTCGGCCATCGCGGCTTCGCTGCTGACAGACGCGGGCCTCGATCCGTCCGCGATTATCGGCGCGGAGCTGATTGATCGGCAGCGGAGTGGCTGGGCCGGACAGGGTCCGTTGTTTGTCGTCGAGAGCTGCGAATTCCAGAGAAGCTTTCTGCAGCTCACGCCCCACTTCGCCACCATCTTGAGTGTCGAACCAGATCACTTCGACTGCTTCAAAAATCTGGACGAAACAATCGACGCCTTCGGAGACTTCGCCGCCCGCATTGACGAAGATGGACTGCTGCTAATCCCACACGACGACTCTGCCGCGGCGGCGGCCGCTGTCCGCTGTCGCGGCCGGGTCGAGACCCTGTCGTTGCATCCGGGAAGTGACTGGTCGGCATTGGACCGAAAGCAGACTCCGTACGGACAACGCTTCCGCGTCTTCTATCGGGGGCAGTTCCTCTCGGAAATGCTGCTGCAGCTTCCCGGAAAGCACAGCGTCTACAACGCTTTGGCGGGAATTGCCCTGGCCCATTCAGCCGGTGCGCCCGTTTCGGCAATTCGCGACAGCCTGGCCGAATTTCAGGGAATTCGCCGACGGTTCGAGCGGATTGGCTCGTGGCGCGGCGTGACTTTGATTGACGACTACGCCCATCATCCGACGGCCGTCCAAGCCACGCTGGTGACAGCACGGCGAGAATTCGGCAAGCGGCGGATCTGGTGTGCCTTCCAGCCACATCCAGTCTCCCGGACGCAGGCCCTTCTGAACGAGTTTGCCGGCAGCTTCACCCACGCGGACGAAGTGCTGATTCCCCCGATCTTTGCCGCCCGAGAGCAGGTCCAGGACGAGCCCGAAACGGTCGCTCGCGAGCTGGCCGAACGCATTTCTCAGAATGGCCCCCCCGCTCGATACGTCCCGTCACTTGACCACATTCTCCGGACATTAGAGGATGAGGCTCGTCCCGGAGACGTTTTCATCACGATGGGCGCAGGCGATATCGATCGGGTCCATCATGAGTTCACTCGAAGACTTTGCCGATATCACTCGGCATGATGTTCCGTTGGAAGAATTCACTTGGCTTCGGCTGGGTGGACCGGCACAGTATTTCATTACGCCACGTAGCGTCGAGGAACTGTTGGCAGTCGTTAAATGCTGCCACGACAATTCCATCCCCGTTCGCGTGCTCGGCGGTGGGTCCAACCTGCTGATCCGCTCCGAAGGGGTCAGCGGCGTGGTCCTCAAGCTGGAAGGCGATGCCTTCTCTCAAGTCCAGATCGACGGCTCCACAGTGACGGCCGGTGCCGGCGCACTGTTGTCCAATGTCGTCGCGGCCTCCGTCAAAGCGGGTCTGGCCGGTCTGGAAGCCCTGGTGGGAATCCCGGGGACCCTCGGCGGGGCCATTCACGGCAATGCGGGCGGCCGCAGCGGGGACATCGGCCAATTTGTCCGATCCGTATCGGTCATGACCGCCAAAGGGGACCGGTTCGTGCGGGGCGCGGATGAACTCTCGTTCGCCTACCGGCAGAGCAGTGTCAATGAGCTGGCCATCCTGGAGTGCACGCTCCAGTTGCAACCGGGCGACACGACCGAGATCACGCAGCGGATGCGGAAGCAGTGGATCATGAAAAAGGCCACGCAGCCCCTCTCGTTTCAGTCGGCAGGGTGTATCTTCAAAAATCCCAGGGGGTTAAGCGCCGGAACGTTGATCGAACAGGCCGGCCTGAAGGGGACCCGAGTGGGCGCGGCGGAAATCAGCGATCGCCATGCGAACTTCATCGTCTCGCACGAAGGGGCCACATCGGACGATGTCCTCCGGTTGATCGACTTGGCTCGCAGCAAAGTCTCCGAGCAGTTCGGAGTCGATCTAGAGCTTGAATTGGAAATCTGGTAAGAACCCCGTTCAATTCGACCCGGCAGACTGCCTGGCCGGGGCCAAATGAGCGTTCATTGGGGATCACTCACCCACGCTGCTCGGGATGATCAGCTGAGTGACCTTCCAGAGC
>CALJUK010000619.1 GCA_937975745.1 uncultured Planctomycetaceae bacterium
GATTAGCAAGGTTGTAGAAACACACGACCAAAACGCATCGGGAGAGATTCAACCGGACTTGCGGACTGTGACAGCCGTAAATGCCGATTCGGAACTGATCCCCGTCGCGCGCGCCGGAGGGATTACGACTGCGCTCATTCGCCCGTCGACCGGCATCATTGCCGGACAGGCTGGCGTAATTCAACTGGCGGGCTGGACGGCACCCGAAATGGTCCTTGAACCGCAGGCCGGCCTGCAACTCCATTGGCCCACGGGAAAGAATGCCACCGAAGAACGGACACAACTGAATAACTTCATCGAGCAGGCCCAGCGGTACCTGGAGGCAAATGAGCGCGCCCGGAGTAACGACGCTCCGGAACTAATCCGAGATCCTCGTCTGTTGGAGATGAAACGGTATCTCGCGGGTGAACGTCCCGTGTTGATCGAAGCCAACTCGGAGAAAGGCATCATTCAGTCGCTCAATTTCTGTGAGAAGCATGGACTCCGTCCCATCATTACGGGGGGGGCGGACGCCTGGAAGGTTGTCGACGAACTGCACCGTCGTGATGTGCCGGTGATTGTGGGGCCCGTCATGCAGTCGCCGACAGAGCGAGAGGACCCGCATGACGCTCCCTATGCCAATCCGGGACGTCTCCATGCCGCCGGAGTCCGCTTCTGCATCCGATCCGACGACACGTCCAACAGCCGCAATGTCCCCTTCGAGGCGGCTATGGCCGTCGCATTCGGCCTGCCGGAAGAAGTCGCGGTCCGCGCGGTGACGCTTTCGGCCGCCGAGATTCTGGGCCTGGCTGACGAACTCGGCTCGTTGACTGTCGGGAAACGGGCCGACTTCATCGTGGCCGATGGGTCTCCGCTGCAGATCACGTCGCAAAACAAGCTGACGGTCATCGCCGGTCGACCATTCCGACCGGAAAGCCGCCAAACAAAGTTCTACGAGCGGTACGCCCGCCGGCTGGAGTCGATCCAGGAAGAGCGGGACGAACAGCAGGGCCGAAGCGACTAGTACGCATTGCGTACAACTGTGGCGGCGTTTGAACGCCGAATGGCCTACGAATCAGGCAGGTTACGCCGCCGGAATCCGCTACAGTAAAATGCAGCGCAACTAGAAACGATTTCAAGTGTTGGAATCCCGGGGGGTCGTTGGCGGTCTTCACACAACACCTACCCCAGAGTCCCAATGCTTTCTGGTCATCCTGCGGCTGGCAGCAGCCACCAGAACCAGCCTTAGAGCCGCCGCAAAAGCCCGTCGAAGAACATCGGTTGGAGCTGGCTGCTCTGGGTCCTACAATACTCACGTGAGGTGACCGCATTCGGATGCGGCCTCAACCGGACACATCAACCGAATGAAGGCCCAAGGCGGGAGAGATTACAGTCCATGAAGATTCTGCTGGCCAATCCGCGCGGCTTTTGTGCTGGCGTCAACATGGCGATCGATTGCCTCGAACAGGCGATTGCAGCCTTCGGTTCAAATCTGTACGTCTACCACGAGATCGTACACAACAAACACGTTGTCGAGCGGTTTGTCGCGCAGGGTGTCACATTTGTCGAGTCGATCGATCAAGTCCCCGAGGGTTCCGTCCTGCTGTACAGCGCACACGGTGTCTCACCCGAGATTCGCCGCCAGTCTCGTGAACGTCGTCTGCAGACAATTGACGCCACCTGCCCGCTGGTCACGAAGGTGCATGTCGAAGCGGTCCGCTTCGCACGCGACGGATACCACATCGTCCTCGTGGGACACGAAGGTCACGACGAAGTCATCGGTACGATGGGAGAAGCCCCGGAAAGTATCACTCTTGTCGAATCACCAGCTGAAGTGGATCAGCTGACCTTTCCGCCTGATGCCAAGATCGCCTGTCTGACACAGACGACACTGAGCGTCGACGAAGCCGGCGCTGTCATCGACCGGTTGAGAATCCGCTTTCCAGAGATTGTACTCCCCCCCAAGAACGACATCTGCTACGCAACGACCAATCGCCAAGATGCCGTCCGGAAGCTGGCACCTCAGGCCGACGTGGTTGTGGTGATCGGCAGCCAGAACAGCTCGAACAGCCGACGGTTGATGGAACTGGCCGAATCGACCGGCAAGCCGGCCTATTTAATCGATCACATTGCGGAACTGCGGCCGGCATGGCTGGAACAATGCCAGACGCTGCTGATCACGGCCGGAGCCAGTGCACCCGAGAACGTCGTACAGGATTGTGTCGCATTCCTGATGGAGAACTACGACGCGGAAGTCTCGGAAGTAACGACTCGCGAGGAACACGTCAGTTTCCCGCTGCCGAAAGAACTGACCCGCTTAATGGCCGAGCGGACCTGACCCGGCCGCATCGCATCACGGAGCCCGACTGCGCGGGAACAGTCGGGCATTGGCATTGCCGCCCGGGAGCTATTTCGCAGGTTGCGGGCGGTCGGGAGCATCCGCCAGTTCGATCAGCAAATCGACGGCCAAGTTGGCGACGCTGCGCATTCCATCCAAGTTCAACTTTTCCACGTCGTCCGTCGGGCGGTGATAGTCCGGGTGATAGCCGGAGAAGAAGTGCATCGCAGGAATACCGCGGTCCTTGAAGACAGCATCGTCGCTCATTCCCGAGACTTCATTCCGCATTCTGAGCTGCAGCTGCTGCCGGGCAGCCAGTGGTTCGAGCAACTCCGGAAACTCCGGCGATTCTCCCACCCCAAATACAGTCAGCCGATCCTCGCGAATTCGCCCGACCATATCCAGGTTCAGCATCGCAACGGTCTTATCGATCGGGATCAGCGGAAAGCGCGCGTAGTGCTTGGAACCCAGCATGCCGCTCTCCTCGCCGGTGAATGCCACGAAAACAATGCTGCGTCCGATTGGCTTCCGCCGCGCGATCATCTGCCGCGCCACTTCCAGAAGAACCGCCACTCCGCTGGCATTGTCGTCGGCACCGTTGTGGACATCCTTGTCGACACCAATATCCAGTGAGCCAAAGCCCCCCAATCCCAAGTGATCGTAGTGGGCCGCAAAGACAATCGCCTCGTCCGAATGCGGTCCTTCGCCCGGCAGCAGCCCGATCACATTTGCCAGCTCCTGATTGGTCCACTTCACTGACAGCTGCCCGGCCAGTTTCCAGCCAGCGAGCTCGAAACTCTGGAACGGCTTTTCGGCCCAGTTTCGTTCGATAATGTCCAGGCTCGGCTGGCCAGCGGATTCCAACAGGGAGCTGACCAGGGCACGGCGGATGTGGACGACCGGCAGGGACTTGACCCCAGCCCCCAACGGGCCGCGGAGTTCGAAATCGACCAGCGGATCAGCTCGGCTTGCCAACTCTTCTCCCAACAGATCGATCTTTCGCACCAACTCAGCCACCTGAATACGGTGCTGTTCGAATTGCTCCAGTGAAGGTTCTTTCAACGCATCGAATTCCCTTTTCGCAGCGACCAATTCTTCGATGGCCACTTTCCAGTCGGTCGACTGTTCAAGCAGATTTTTCCGCACGGCCGCGCGGTCTGTGCAGAACAACACAGCAGCCGCGTCTCGTGACGACGCAGCATCGATCTTGCTGACAAGCGATCCGGCGTCGCTGCGTTGATCACTGGTGTTCCACCAGGCGGGTTCACCCCGCAAGATAATGACGGCCTTACCGGCGACGTCGAGCCCCGCGTAATCGTCGTGGTTGTGTTCTGGGGCGACGATTCCATAGCCGGCAAAGACCACGGGTGCGTCAATCGTCTTGGGCTCACTGTAATGCAGCGGGACGAACTGCTGCCCGAAGGAAAGTCCAATTTTCTTCTCGTCAGACCCGACGAAGTGCGCTTCGAACGAGTCGCTCGCCAGAGTTTGCTCCTGCCGAAATCTCTGAAAGGGAGTTCCGTCGTACAGATTGGTTCGCAGCCCGATGTTGGTCATCTGCTTGGCGATGTACTCGGCCGCCTTCGCCAAACCCTCGGTACCGAGCCCCCGCCCCGCGAGTTCGTCGGACGCCAGAAACTCGACAATCTGCCGCATCCGGACCTGCATGGCAGTCGGATCATCAACGGGAAGCAGCACCGGGTCAGCGGCAATCGATTCTGACGGCCGGACGGCCATCTTTGGAGGACCGCCGGACTTGTCTCCCGTTGTCTGCTGTGACTCTGGCAGCATTGTCGGAATGGCATCGAACGACGCATCGCGAACGGGCGTGTTCAATTCGGCGATCGCCGAGTCGTCAATGTCGAATGTCTCCGCAGCCTGCCGCTCTGCCAGATGCCCGAAACCAACGGAACCAACGGCTAGCAACAGCAGACAACTGAGAATTCGGAACCAGTGCAGTTGCGGTCCCATACATTCCTTTCCGGGCCACGCCGGACAATGTTCTGCGACACCCACACAACCGCTTGCGGCCAGGGCGTTGCCCCATTGATCTGGAAGCGGTGACTCGCGCAAAAACCGGGGGTTTGCGCGCGACCGCAACAATCCCATGCAAGGCGTTCACAACTCAATCGAGATTACTTCAGATCGACCACCAGACGGTCATAGGAGCGACGTTCCAGCTGATACAGCGACGCCTCTTCAAAACCGGCCTCACGGGCCCGGGCCAACGCTTCGCGGGCGTCTTTCTCGCGGTGACTCTGTAGATAGGCCTGTGCCAGGTGGAAGTAGATCACTGGATCTTTCGACGTTTCGAGTGCATGTTCGCGAGCCGCGGTTGCCGCTTCTGGCTTCTTGGCGGCGAGATACACCAGTGCGCGTGTATCGAGAAAACGGGGAGTCGGCCCGATCATCGCCAACGGTTTCTGGATCAGTTGCATGGCCTCACCCAGATCACGTCGCTGAATCGCCAGCAGGTAGGCCAGATTGTTCAACGCCCACGGGTTGGCAGGTTCCATCGACAGCACAACGCGGTACATCGCCTCAGACTCTTGCGGTCTGTTCAGCATTTCCATCAGGGATGCCATCGCCAGGCGTGGCCAAGTCGTATGCGGACTCTCCTGGATAGCCCGCCGCAGACTCACTTCCACCCGCTTGAGAACCTGTGTATCACTCCGCGCCCCCCCCACGATGCCGAGACTGCTGTTGGCGATGGCACTGGGGGACGCCCGCCCCCAGGACTGCTCGCAAATCTGCAGTGCATCTTCGACTCGGCCGCGGCGTCCGTAGTAGGCAGCCAGTTCTAACGGCGAGTCTGAAGTCGCCGCTCGGTCAACGTACTCGCGAAAGAGTGCTTCAGCAGCGTCATATTGCCGAATTGATTCGCAGACTTGTGCCGCCAGTCGTACCCCCTCTGCGTTGAGCGACCGGACAAACTCTGTTGTATCGATGTACGCGGCAACTCGGGCGGCCGCTTCTTTCGGTCGCCCTTCTTTCAGATGCTCGCGTGCCTGCTCTAATGCCAACTCTGCCGCCGCATCCTTCTGCTGCTTGAGAAAGCTTTCCAGCATCTTGACTGCGTCATCAATTCTGCCTTGCTTGACGACATCCGCGAGCCCCTGCGCCGGAGAGTTGATCCGATAACTCTTGACGTAATCCACCAAGATTTGAGCCGCGAGTTCGGGACTGACGGTTTTGGCGGTCAATTCCGCCCGCAGCCGCACGGTCAACATGGACTTGGGAACAAACGATTCGAGTTTCTCCAACCAGACTTCCGCCTCACCCACGTGCTCGCGTCTGATGAGTTGCTCGACATAATACGCCGTCAGATAGACATTCTGTGGGTTCGCAGCGAGCAGTTCGAGGATATGTTCTCGCGATTTCAGCCAATCGCCGCTGGCGTCGTACAACTCAATAAGTGTCAGCCGCTCTTCACCCGAAAGAGGAACGCTCCGGGCCAATTTCTCCAGCTTCTGGATGGCTGTCTTGCGATTGGATGCATTCGGAGAGTTGAGCAGAATTTTCGCTTCGACACGCAGGTCTTCCGGCGTTTCTTCACGGCGTTTGGAGATATCATCCTGCAACAGTTTGAGTGCTTCCACAGTGTCATTGTACAGACCACCCGAAGCAATCCGCACCGCTTGGCGGCGGCGTGCCCAGGCGACAGCGAACGAGGGTGCGTCGAACTCGGGATCGACGAGAACATCGAGTTGCTGGTTCATCTCATTGAGTTGGCCCGTCCGGCTGAGATAGTCCGCGTAGATGATGCGGCGGGTCACATCTTTGGGTCGAGCATCAACCCCCTTCTTGTAGTAAACTCCGGCCCGTTCGCTGCCGCCGATCAACTCGTAGCATTGGCCCAGAGTCACGTCGGCCAACGCCGGCGGGAGTTTCGACTCGGCCTCGCGAATGACAACCTCGGCTTCCTGCACGCGTTCGTTGCGGGAAAGATAGGAAACCAATGCAATCCACGTCTCCGAAACATCCGGAGCGAGTGCGACAGCACGCCGGAGCGGTTCTTCAATCGTGGCACCTTCCTGCCCCCGCGAACTCCGCAGGCGACTCAGCCAGATCAGGTCACGGTAGTCGTCCGTGTCTTCAGCAATCTCTCCGGCGACACCGAGCGCCCGATCATACTGTTCCCTCTCCCAGGGAATCTGCCAGGAAAGCCGTTCCAAATCGCCTGAAAGAATCAAGGGGTCTTCATCGGCAAGCTTCTGAAGCAGCGTATCTGCTTCGTCGAATTGGCGTTTCTCGAACAAATAGTTGACGACGCGCGAAACGACCTCTCGGGAGCGATCTCCCAAAGCGATCGCACGGCGGTATCGGTCAAACGCCTCGCCATAGTTGCCAACCAAATCCTCAACCAAACCCCGCGCGTGAGGAACCGGAGACCAGTTCGGCCGCTGCTGCTCGGCCCGCAATAACAATTCACGAGCCCGGCTGACATAGGGCTTCACGTCGCCCGTCCGTCGCATCTCATCAAGGAGCAGCGATGCTTCGAGATAGTTTCCGTTCGGACCGTCGGGGCCTTCCAACTGCCGCACGGCGGCCAGGTGAGCCTTGGCCGACTCGTAATCACCCGTCGTCAGATCCAGGCGAGAGACGACCAACCGCAAAGGAATACTGTCCGGCTGCAGTTCGACCAGCGATCTCGTAATCCGGCGTGCCGAGATCGTGTCGCCGATCTGCTCGTATGCCCGCGAGAGGGCCTGCCGCAACGAAAGCTCGCGCTCGGTGTCGCTCTCGGACAGAGTCTCTTCCATCTGCGAGAGGACCTGCGATGCCTCTTGGAACGGCAAACGCGAAGCCCACTCAATCCGAATGATATCCAACTCGGTTCGAGAGCCCAGTTTCTCGACGGCCTTCTTGAGGATCTCATCCACAGCAGCCAGCAAGTCGGCCACAGCTTGAGTCGACTCGGGAGTGCTTTCGTTGGATAGATTCAGCGCGTCGGCACGATTCAAACGGGCACGCGCCACGCCAGCCCAGACGCCAACACTGTCAGGAGCCCTGCGAAGTGTGTCCTGTAACAGCAAATCGGCCTCGTCATACTTGCCTTCATACGACAGGACCTGCGCCCTAAGGACGGCGATATTGGGGTCACCTGGCGTCTTCTCCTCAGCCAGATCGAGAACGGATCGCGTCAAGGACCAGTTCCGCGCCGATGCGGGAAGTTCCACTTGCTGGAGCATACTGACTTTGGCCAATATCAACGGGACCTGAGGCACACTGACCAGTCCGCGGTATTGCCGGACTGCTTCGTCGACCCGCCCAACGGCCAGCAAAGCCTCGGCGTATCCCAGGTGTGCTGTCGGCCACAACGGAAACGCATCAAGTGCGCGGCGGAAGACATCGAGCTGCGCATCGGGATTGCCGAGCTGTGCGTACGCAGTGGACAGCATCATTTCGGTCCGCTTGGTCAAATCGGCGAACGATTCCAGCTCAGGCCGAGTCCGCTCCAACATGACGGCCGCCAATTGCGGCTGACGCTGCACCAGCAGAACCTGCGCTTCGAGGAACGAAATGAGCGCCGGCTTGATCTGGAGGTTTCGCAATTGCGAGATGATCTCCTTCGCGGCGTTCAAACGAGACTCGTCCACAGAATTGTCAGGCCTTATTGACCGGTTAATCAGCAGATCTGCCTTGCCGAACAGCAACTTGCGTTCAACTTCCTTAAGCATCGCAAAAGAATCGACATCCCCCTCTGCACGGCGTGCTTCGATTGCGGACAGCCCCTCCTGAATGACCGCCAGCGATGCATCCGCATCGTTTCGAAGACGCTGAATATCGGCCTGCAACAAATAGAAGTTCAAATCGGGTTTTGTCTGCTTGAGCCCTCGCTGGCAGTACTCAATCGCGTTATTGAAATGCTGTTCCACCTCACCTGGCTCGGCAGAAAGTTGCGCCCACTCGGCTCTGCGGATGGCGAGTTCCGCGGCGCCGAGCAAAACCTCGACATCGAAGCCGGCGATCTCGAGAGCCTGTTGGATGTCCTCTGCCGCCTGCTCTAATTCGCCCCGCTTGCGGTAATAATCCGCCCGCGCCAGGAACGCCTCGAATTGAGGGAGACCTTTCTCCACCATCTCGCTCAGAACACGTTCAATGACTGCCGGGACAGCGACGTCCTCTTCGTGAAGTGGATCAATCTCTTGAAGGGGGAGTTCGTCGGCATGCAATTCCAGCAGTCCAACCAATTCGATGTAGATATCGATCTGCTTCTCGTCCAAGTCGTTCGCCTGCAGGTACAGCTCCGCAGCCTTGCGGTACCTCCCGCTACCCGCCTCGCATTGCGCGAGCCTATGAACCAATGTCGCATCTGCGGGATCGGTTTCCAGCAGTTGTTGAATGTGAACGGCGGCGTCGCTGAACCGTTCGATCCGAATCGCGGCGTCGATTGCTTTGCGGCGAATCTCTGTGCGGTCAGGCTGCTGCCGAAGGACCACTTCGTAGGCCATCATCGACTGCAACACACCACGCGAACTCGTCGCAGTCCGGCTCAACAAGTCACCCAACCGCACCACTCCCTCAAGATCGTCTGGGCGGAGCGTCAAATACCGATACAGCAACCCAATTGCCTGGGGAACCTGGCCGCGGGCCTCGGCTTCGTTTGCCTGACGGAGCAGGACGTCTGCATTGCGGCCGACTTGATAGCCATGCAGGACATGAATACCACCGGACAGGACGACGCCCGCCACAGCCACGTACATCAGCTGGATGACAAAGCGAACATTCAGTTTTCGTCGTGGCCGTTTCTTCTGAGACATCCGCCAATTACTCCGGTGAACCGTCTGGACATTCCGTCGCCTTAAGCGGCTCACCTGCGATCATCTTGAGATAAGAACTGCGTTGAGCGTGTGTACCGCGGCGCGGGTTCCAGCTTGCGCACGGCGTACGACCCAAGGATTTGTGAAACCGACTCTTGGAGAGCTGACGAATCTTCGCAGACAAAACGATGTGACGCCGGCAGTAACAGCGACTCGAAACGTCTGGAAGTAGTGGGCAACCGAACCCGCTCCGCTCGAACCGACGACCAGCCGGGCCCGCGTCCGTTCGATTTATTCAAGAAGCGCATCCCGTTCCGGCACGCCGTCGGCATGGATAGATAAAGGCCCCACGACCGGGATCCGTGTCCGATTCGTCGTCTGCTGCCGAAACTCCACCCCGCCAATCCACCTCGTACACTCTCCCCGCCAGGATGATCATCGTTCGCCGCAATCTGCGGAGAAGACTTACACCCCTTTATTAGGAAGGGCAGACGGGGCGATGTCAAGAACGGCAACGGGCCAAAATCACCCTACTGCCCTCAGAAAACACATCACCGTGCTCGCACTCGCACCCGCCGGATATCTGAAAACCGACCAGCCTGCCGCAGATGTCCGCGGTTTTCCCGCGGCCGCGATCAGTCGGAATTGCTCATTACAGTCGATTCAACGGCCGTG
>CALJUK010000620.1 GCA_937975745.1 uncultured Planctomycetaceae bacterium
ACGTCCTTCAAGCAGATCGTCGAGCACCTGATGGTCGCCGTAGCGGTGCGACACATTCCGCACCGAGATGGCCGTACCGCTGGGCATACCTGACCTCGCTAGTTCGGTTGTTGAGCAGCGACGATGACTGTCCGCCGAATCGCAACCGAAAATCATTGACAACCGGTCGGCCGAAAAGAGTCGGAACCGATTCCGGTGCAGACACCGAACAGGTCGGCGCCTGTCTTTTTTGGCTGGACGCTCATTCTACCGTCCGACGCTTCAGTGTGGCAGTCTCCGCCAGAGACCAGCAAGGTAGGCCGATCGCCAGCGACACAACTGACTCGCCTTCGAAGCAGCGGACCCGACGTTGGCGTCGCACCGGAACCGCCGGGCATCGCAGGCCCACAACGTGGGCCTGCGATGCCCGGCTTTAGTGGCCGGCAGCGTGTCCGTGCTCGCCTTGGTCGGCAGAGCCACCTTCCTCGCTATGGTCGGCGTCATGCCCACCGCCCGCCGCATGCTTGCCACCAGGAGAATGCGCGTGGGCATCATGAATGAGGATTCCCTGTTGCGGAACCTGCACAGTGTAGTAATGCACGCCGATATCTGGCAGTAGCGCCAGCGGCAGACCGGCTGCCAGAATCGTGGTGGGAGCCAGCAGGACGTACTTCCAGCGGCCTTCGAACTTCAGGTGCATGAAGTACGTCATCACCGCCAGGGCTTTGGCCGTCGCGACGGAGAAAACGATCGCGACCAGCAGCACCCAGCTGGAAAGGTGGATGATATCCGCAAGGGCAGAAACGATCGTCAAGACGCACAAAGCGCCGTAGATCAGCAGGTAATTGACGTGAGAGTGGCCGTCCGTCATATCAGTGTCTCCAGTCCGACGCATTGTCAGACGCCGTGAGCAGCGAACTCGTGAAACGCTATCTCGACTGTTTGACCGCTGCGCTGCAGCGTGTCAAACGATGTAAATCAGTGGGAACAGGAAAATCCAAACCAAATCGACAAAGTGCCAGTACAGACCGGCATTTTCGACGAAGTCACATTGGCGGGCACTCAGTTTGTTTCCCAATTTCAGCATCAAGGCAAACAGGATCATCCCGACAATCACGTGAATGGCGTGGAAACCGGTCAGCAGGAAGTAGACCGAGGCGAACAGGTTGCCGTACAGAATGGGATGCGGCTCGCGGACCCCCTGCACCAGACTACCGTACTGCTCGTTCAGCTTCATTTCTGCCAGTTGATGTTCGACCCCTTCCAGCTCGGCGGCTTCGGTGATGACATCGTCCTTCAGCTTGGCTGTCTGTTCGGAAAGAGCCAGCACCGCCGAGATTTGATTCTTGCGAGTTTCGTCGACGTCGGGTTTGCCAGCTTCGTCACGCAATGTCACCAGCGGTTCCTTCACCGTGGGGTCGCCCAACAACGCGTCCGAACGGGCGGAAACAACCGCTTCCAGTTCGCGAACGACCTTTTCCATGGCCTGCTGCGAGCTTTCGGGAATCCGGCCCGGCAGAATATCGTGCGAGATTTTTCCGTAGTACTCGTACCCTTTGATCCCCAGGAACAGACAGGCACAAGCGAAAGTCATCCACAGAAACTTGCGAGCCTTCGCGAAGTTATTGCTGTGCATCGATTCATGAGCGACGACGACAAAGTAACTGCTCGTCAGCAGAACAAATGTGTTGAGCGCACCGGCCCAAATGCGGATGTGTGTCACATCCGGACTGGTCGGCCAGCCCGGAGACCCCATCCGGAGCACGATGTACGTGCCAATGAACGCCGTGAAGAACATGATTTCGGTCCCCAGAAACAGCCACATCCCCAATTTTGCATTGGAAATGGGGAGTCCCATCCGGAGCCGGGTTGGTTGCGTCGCATGTGCCATGACACAGTTCTTTCCGAGTGAATCACATCTCAGGTCAAGCGTTTCCGGCCGACCAATTTCGGCCACGCCACGCTTCTATTGCATCAGTTGCAGATAATCCCAGGTCAACGTGAGTAACAACATGGGGAGGTAAATCAGCGATGACCATAACAGGCCACGTGCCGACTCGTTGTGGCCACGCAGCAGAAACCGAATTGCACAGCAGAGGTATCCCAGGCCAAGAATGACCGCGAGCGCGAAATAGCGTTCGCCAGCCATTTGATGTTGGCTCGGCAACAGGCTGATCGGAAGCAACACCGCAGCATAGGCCGTACACAGCAGGCCGGTTGTTCGCGCAGCGTATTGACCCGTGGGGAGCATTTTCAGCGCGGCCCGCTCGTAGTCGTTTCGGTACAGCCAGGCAATCGCCAGAAAATGCGGGAACTGCCATACGAACAGAATCGCAAACAGCAACGCGGCCCCCAGTTCCAGTTCTCCCGAAGCAGCCGTCCAACCCAATACGGGAGGCATGGCACCGGGAATGGCTCCGACTGTGGTACACAGGACCGTTCGGGGTTTGAGTGGCGTGTAGACAGCGACATAGCCGATCAGCGTTCCAGCCGACAAACCTGCCGTCAACAAATTGACGCGCCACGCAATCAGCCCCAGTCCCAAACCCGCCAGCAGCAAACCCACTGTCAGGACTTCGCCTGCAGAAAGCCGACCTGCCGGCAACGGACGGCCAGAAGTCCGCTGCATTCGCGCGTCACTGCTCCGTTCGATATATTGGTTCAACATGCTGCAACTGGCAGCCACCATCGCGATGCCAATCAACATGGCGATCCAGGTACTCGCGTCGCCGGCAGCCCGGCTGCCGAAGATGTAGCCTACCGTCACTGCAACCAACGCCATCACCATAATACGGGGCTTGGTCATTTCGGAGTAGTCGGCCAGTCGACACAGCCACCCCGGGCGAAGCGTTTCCTCGACCTGGGCCGGTGCAACATACGAACTGGCGGAGGCGCGGCTACTCATGACACCCCCTTGGAAGCTACGGCTAGAGGACTTGTGGAGGTTCTCCCCGCCGACGTCTGTCGCCGTCGGGACCTGACCTGAATCGATTCCAGGCGGTACGTCCGCGAAGCAAGAATCACTGTCGAAACAAGCAACAACATGCCGGTCACCGTATGAGCCGACCGGACGGTCAACTGTAGCGGCGAATGTTGGACGGCGACGTAGTCGAACATCGGCAACCCAAAGCGAGTCGCCCAGGCACCGGCACCCAGAGAAATCTGCACCAACAGTGAAGCCACCACGAATGCCGCCGCCGTCCGCAACCATCGGTCACGGGTTCGCCATGCATGGTAAGCGGTGACGGCCAAAAGGATCGTCACGACGAATGCCAAACCCAGATGGGCGTGTAACGCGCGGCCTTGATGTCGGACCAGACTCCCCACAACAAACTGTCCCAACACGACCAGCGGAGCGATCGACGTCAGGAACTTTAACTGCGTCCAATCGGGCCGGTTCGGTGTTGGCTGCGTTTCGGCAACCTGGCTCCACTGTCGAGAGGTCACTTGGACAAAGACAGCAACTCCGCAAAGGAAACAAGCTGCGAAGACCGCGTGGACCATCGCCAAAACACGCTCGTCCCAGAGAACTCGTGTGCCGCCCAAAACTCCCTGGACAATTACGGCCAGCAGAATGAGCAGACTGCCAACCCGATGGATTCGCAATCGCGACTGTGTCCAGGCAACGACGACTAACGCAATACTGCAGAAACCGACGACCATTCCCGCCAGGCGGTGCCCGTGCTCGACGAATTCGTCGCGGGCCGACTGCAACCACGGGTAAAGCAGCATATTCTGGCCGTCGGACGTCGGCCAATCGGCAAACGCCATACCGGCATCGAGTGTGGTCACGAGAGCGCCCACGCCAATCGGCAGTAACGCCACCGCGGCCGTCAGCCACGCGGTCCAGTGGATCAACGAATTGTCGAGACGTTCGCCGTTCACGATACTCGTCGGGCCTCAGACAGGGCGACTCATTTGTCGCCCACTCCTCTTGTTACCAACAGTGACGCACTCAGTGGTTCGACTCTGCCAAGTCGACAGGCTTGGGCTGCTACGCTTCGGCCCCCTTCAGCGGAAGCACATCCGTCTGCATCAGATAATCCCGGTCATCCACGAGCGGCGACGAGTATTCGTAGGGTCCGCGGTGAACCACGGGGACCGACTCGAAGTTGCCGTGCGGCGGAGGGGACGGTGCCACCCATTCTAGACCGTTCGCGTTCCAAGGATTCCGGCTCGCCTTCTTGCCCCAGAAGATACTGCCGAAGAAGTTGATCAGCAGCAGGAACTGAGCAAAACCCATCACGATGGCCGAGATTGTCATGAACTGATTCATCGGCAGAAGGTGTTCGAGATACGGATGCAGATACGGGTCCGCGTAGCGGCGGGGCATACCCGCGATTCCCAGCAGGTGCATGGGAAAGAATGTACAGTTGAACCCGGCAAAGCTCAGGAAGAAATGAATCTTGCCCAGAGTTTCACTCATCATTCGGCCGAACATTTTCGGGAACCAATACTGAATCCCGCCGAACACGCCGAACAAGGTGGCACCGAAGAGGACATAGTGGAAGTGGGCCACGATGAAATAGGTGTCGTGGAAATAGATATCCACCGGGACAGCCGCCATGAAGATTCCGCTGAGCCCACCCACGATGAACATCGAGATGAAGGCAACACAGTTCAACATGACTGTGTTGAACTGTACCTTGCCGCCCCAGATGGTGCCGATCCAGTTAAAGACTTTCACGGCGGAAGGGAGCGCGATCATCATGGTCGAAATCATGAAGGTCATGCCCAAAGCCGGATTCATGCCGCTGGTAAACATGTGGTGTCCCCACACGATGAAACCCAGACCGGCAATCGCAGCCAGGGAATACACCATTGGCTTGTAACCGAACAGCGGCTTGCGACACATCGTTGTCAGCATGTCCGAGACCATCCCCATTACCGGCAACAGCATGATGGAGACAGCCGAGTGGGAATAGAACCAAAACTGGTGCTGCCATAGCAAGGGGTGGCCACCGCCGACTGTCGGGTCCGCGTTGTTGACGATCAGACCAGCCGGAACGAAGAAGCAGGTGTGGATCCCCATCCCGAACAATCGCACGCGGTCGAACAGCTGCATGAAGCCGGCCGCCGTCAGCACGGGCAACGCGAAGGCTTGCAGAATCGCGGTGATGAACATACCCCAGATCGTCATCGGCATCCGGAACAGAGTCATGCCGGGTGCCCGCATGTTGATGATGGTTGTCATGTAGTTGACCGACCCCATCATCGACGAGACACCGACAAACGTCAGGCCGAACAACCACAGAGTCTGAGCCGGGCCCGATCCGGGAGCCGCATCCGGGATCGCCGACAACACGGGATACGAAGTCCAGCCCGCTGCCGGACCCGCGTTGGGGCCACCGGCCGTAGCGAAGCTGGCCCCAAAGAAGAAGATGGCGGGCCACATGAACCAGTAGCTGAGCATATTCAGCGTTGGGAAGGCCATGTCGTCGGCGCCGATCATCAGTGGAATCAAGAAGTTCCCGAAGGCACCGGCCAGAACGGGAATGATCACCAGGAAGATCATGACGGACGCATGCATCGTAAAGAGCATGGTGTAGGTTTCAGGCGAGATCTGCCCCCCCTCGGCGGCGAACAACCCGCTGCCTAAGATCGGCATCGCCTGCCACGGAAACGCCAGCTGCCAGCGGACTCCCAATGCCAGTGCACCGCCGACCATGAGCATCAAGAGCGGGGTCGCCAGAAACTGGATCCCGATCACTTTATGATCGGTCGAGAAGATGTACTTCCGCACAAAGCCCGGGTCGTGATGGCCGTGGGCCTCGTGGGAGTGGTCGGCCAATGCAGGATGCGCAACACTCATCGGGGATTCCTCACTCACTTTTCGAGGCGGTCTCGGCCGCTTCACTGGACTCGGTCGCAGCGCTGGGAACACCATCGTCGAATTGCTCGCGATGGAGTTCCGCCAGATACGACTTGAAATTGGCATCACTCTGGGCGACGACCCGGGCCTTCATCTTGTAGTGTCCCCAGCCACACAATTCGGCACACAGCAGTTCGTACGTGTCCGACCTCACTGAATCGAACCAGATCGGAATGACCAGGCCGGGCACGGCGTCCTGCTTGACCCGCAGCATGGGAACAAAAAACGAATGCTGAACGTCGTCGGACCGCAACTGGATCATCACCGGGCGGCCAACCGGAATGTGCAAATCGTTAACTGTATACAGGTCATCGGGCTGAGGCGTCAGTTGCAGCGTCTTGCCGGGGGCCGGGTAGCGAATCCGCCACTCGAACTGTCGGGCGGTCACTTCGGCGACGGGCGCCCGAACGGCCTCGGGGGGGAAGGCACTCTGCACGCGGTAGTCGGCCCAGACATCCATCTGATAGAGAGCAATGAACAGCAGGATTCCCGACGGCACGATGGTCCAGATGACCTCGAGGTTGTGACTGCCGTGCGTGAACAATGCCTTCGGCTCGTTGAAACTGCTGCCACGCCAGAGCACATAGGCAAGCCCGACGTGTGTCCCAACGAACACGACGGAAACGATGATCAAAATCAGATAGAACAGATCATCGATCCGGGCACCGAGCGTACTGGCCGCGTCCCCTGGAAACCACCAGCCCCACGCGGGAGCCATCCAGCAGACGGCCAAGGCCAGTGTCGGCCAGAAGATGAAAAAGATACACCAGCTTTTCGCCACGATTGTCTCTCCCGTATTACTCTCTGCCCGTTACCTCTCAAACCGGATCGCCTTGTGGACGAACTTATCGAGGCTGATCCGACACGGTAACCGCCAGCTGCTCATTCCCGGGGCTGGGCTGTTCCGACTCGAACGGAATGCTCATCACATAATTGACCAGATCCCAAATCTCATCGTCCTTGAGGACCGTTCCACCGAAGGCGGGCATCGGCGTTCCCTTAATTCCCGCGTAGACCCTGCGATAGAGATCGATCGGCCGACGACCACCTCGATAGATACCACGTGTCAGATCGCGGGGGGACAACTTGTTCCCCCACAGATCGTGCAAGCCACGTGAATCGTAGGTTTCGTTGGAACCGGGAACTTTCCAGTAGTCATTTGTCGCCGAGCCGTTCCCACGCCCCTTTGGCCCGTGACAGGTCACACACTTGGTCCGATCGGACACGTACAGAGCCCGTCCCCGTTTGCGCGATTCCAGCGTATCGGGAACACGCGACTTTTCGGGAACGACGACCGCGGCTTCGGTGTCCGCATTCGTCCAGGACGACGCAAGATCGCTCGACGCGAAATCAACCGTGCTGGGGAGATCGTCTTGGATATAGGCGGTCAGCTGCGACTCGATCTCGTCTTCTGATTCACCCGATTCAAGCCGGTCGTTCACCGCGGCTGTCGAGTAGTCGCCGTACAGTTCGTCGACGAGTTTCTTCTCGAACTCACCTCGAATGGAGAGGAACCGAACGTACTCCACGACAGCAGCCAGTTCGTCATCTTTCAGCAGCATGAAGGACGGCATGTATGTCCCCGGAATGCCCTGTTTGACTGTCCGCTGCAGGTCGTCTGTGCTGGCCTTGTCGGTCTGCTTGGTCGAGGTGAACTTGTAGATTCCCAGCCGGTATTCGCGCGGCCTTGGATCCAGATACTGCGCCGTTGGCCCCTCTCCATCTCCCGAGACGCCGTGGCAGTGCATGCAATGGGTCATGTACAGCATCCGGCCATGCTGCAGGACGTCCCCAACGACCTGGAACTGAGTATCCTGCTCGACCGGAGGATCGAGAACCGCTCCCAGCACCAGCTGGCCTGCATCAGCATCGAATTGGCCAACTGGAACCTGCTGTCCCTGGTACTTTCCAGAAGTGAACCGCAGGGCTGCCCCGGAGAGATCCGACGCCACCGGCTCGTCAAATTCAGCCGGGAACGAATCTGCCGATACGGTCCCGTCACCGCCGGCAACGTGACCGGTATTATCTCCATAGCGGGTCGGAGAGCGCAACCACGCCACAAGATCGTTCGGCGTACCGAAGTTCTCTTCGACGGCATCCGCAACCGCGGTCCGTGCGGGAGACATTAAGTCCTTCGTCCGCTCAGTCAATTCAAAGCGGGCCTGCGGCTGCTCACACCCGATGACCACAGCCATCAATGCCGCCGGTACCAGAAAACTCGCTCGGTTTCTCACCGGGAGAACCTCCCACACAAAATTATTCGCTATCACCTGTCGGCCCGCGCTCCCGAACTTCGGTTGCACCAACAACTGGTGCAACCGAAACAGTGTCATACGAGATTTTAGCGGCTGGATGTCAGTTGAATGACCTTCGGCCGATTTCCTTCAAATTTCGCCAATGCATCGGCCCCGTACGAAAGTTCCACCTCGACCGTCGTATCGGGCTTCACAACGACTTTGTATGCACGATCCAGGTACCCGGCCTTTTCGTGCCAGACTCGGAACGTATGCTCGCCTGAGGGAAGATCCTTGATTTCGAACGTCCCATCAGCGGCCGTTACGGCGACGAAGGGATGATCCAACGGCATGTGGTACGCCACCATCCAGGGATGGATATCGCACTTCACCTGCACCGGAATCTTCTCCGGCTGTTCGTACACCAGCGGAACACCGTCACGGTCGTTGGGACTGATAACTGTGTTGAAGCTCACATTTCGCACGGGGAAGGTGTGCGTGTTGTGGGCGATGGCGTCGTCACTGATGACCTTAATCGTCTGCCCGGCACGGACCGAAAGAACGTGCGGGATGAACACGCACCCCTTCTGGTCGAAAACGACCGGGTCGGCCGAAGCTGCAGGAATGTCGGCCCCCTTCGGAGCCCGTTCCAGATAAACGAAGACATTTGCCAGTCCACCATTCTCGCCCGTCACAATTGACTGGTCCGCAATGGTCTCGGCGGCACAGACAGCGGCATCCTTGACTGCCATGTCGCCCTTTTCCACCAACGGCGGCAGCGACTTCTCGCCACCGGTCAGGACGATGCGTCCCTTAAGACCACCAATGCCCTCGGCGACGGCAGCTGGCGCGGCCGATTCGGTCTCCACTTCGGCAGCAGCGCCACTGGCTTCCTCCGAACCCTGGCTCGGCTTGGCTGTAATTTTGGGTTTCTCGGAGGCGCCGCCGCCACAACCGATAACCGACAAAGAGAGAATTGTCGCCGCTAAGGACGCGATCCCGATCCGTAACATGGAAACATTCCTTACCGTCAAATGAACTATCTCGAACTATTCGCGGAAAGCTGGCCGAGGGCGACAATTGAACTCCGCCCTCTGCCTGTTTTCCGAAACCGCTGGTCGATCGGCGTTCGTGATCACACCAACCCACCACCGAGTCATTCGGCACGTCGCCTCGTCCACATCCCCGCGGATGCAAACTATTCGCCACCCTGTCCGGCATTCCCGGCCGGAGCAGCCGGCTGGTAAACGAACTTGCCCTGGCTCTCCATCAAGCGGTGATAATTCATCAACGCATCGCGGAGAGAGATCGTCTGGGTTTCCGGATCGCCGCCAAACACTTCCGGGAATGCCACCTTTCCACGGGGGAGAGGTTGGGGCATTGACGTGTAGGGCGTGACCCACTGAGGTTTGTACAACCACAGCATCAGCCAATCCGGCCGCAGTCGATCCACCGTCAAATCGAGGTTCGGACCACGAATGTCGGTCTTGGGATCAGAGACCGTCACCTGACGGCCGCCGACCGAGTGGCATTTGATACACAAGGGAGCATTCAGAACCTTCCAACTTTCGTCCAGGTAAGCTTCCGGTCCCGGCAAATCACTGACCTTCGCCCGGTGCTCCAAATAAGGCGTATTGCGCTGCGTGATCTGCTGGTAGGGATAGTCGGTGTGATCCACGGCAGCGAAGTAATTGGCCAGCGACTGCGCCTCAGCCTCGCTCATGTTGAACTGAGGCATCCGGAGCACGGTCGTGTGCCGAAGCTGCATCGGGTCACGCAAGAACTTAAACAACCAGGGGGTCTGAACTTTGATCCCCTCCTGGTACAGCGGGGGTGCGGACGCCTGCCGGGCCGGGGACCGGTTTCCGTCGGTCGTCGTCTTCATTAGCTCGTCGACCAGCCAGGTCGCAAAGTCGCCCCCCCGCCCGTCGGTCTGTGAGACGAGGGATTTCGCCGGCACGAGCATTCGAGTGGACGGCCGCAACTCTTTGTCACCGACCTTCAACGTCTGCCAGAGATCGAACGCGTACTCCTGGTACTCGGGTTCTTCCTCGGGATCGGGAAGCGACGCGACCAGACCGTGGAACTTGATCACGGGCTTTCCGTCGACCGTCCTGCCGGTCATGCCGTCTTCAGCTGGCTTCAGCTTCCGCAGCAGCTCCAGAGACGCCGGATATTCGCTGTCTGCCCAACCAGGAGCCAGGAGGCT